>DASZPI010000941.1:0-3210 GCA_035550355.1 Pirellulales bacterium | reverse complement strand
AAGACCCGGTCGAAGTGATCCGCTTGCTGAGCGGACGGCTGTACGGCGTGCACTTGAAGGATTTTGCCGAGCAGAAAGAAAAGACGCAGGGTGTCGTTCTCGGCAAAGGCCATCTCGACGTACCTGGGGTGTTCCGCGCGTTGCGACAGGTAGACTTCCCGAGCGACGGCAGCTTGTCGCTGGAATACGAAGAGAACAAGGACAATCCGCTGGACGACATTCGCCAATGCCTGGCGATTGCCCGCGATGCGGAGAAGCTTTCGTCGTAGCGAGCGCGTCGTTCGCCGCCGTTATAATCCGAACCTTGCCAAGCCCACCGATCGTTGTCGGTGGGCTTTTTCGTTGCGCGCTTTGCATTCGTCACCAGCCGAACGCCGCGCACATCCGGTGCAGCTTGGCTAGCAGCGAGGGTCGATGGAGAAATGCTGTCAGCCGCGACGATAGTGCTGTTGTTCCCGATCCAGTTCTCCACGGATGCAGCTCTTGGCAACGATCGCTAGGACCATGAAAGCCACACGACGCAAAAGCTCGGCCGCCGTTCAATCTCCGCTGGAAACCTACCTGCGCGAGATCAACGAGACTGCCCTGCTCAGTGCCCGCGATGAGCAAGAATTGGCCGAAGGCATTGCCAACGGCGACGTCCATGCGCGTGACCGGATGGTCCGTGCCAATTTACGGCTAGTGGTGAACATCGCCCGCGGCTACACCGGCAAAGGTTTGGGGTTGCAAGACCTCATCGAGGAAGGAAACCTCGGCCTGCTGCGAGCCGTCGAAGGCTTTGACCCGGCCATGGGCACGCGCTTCAGCACGTACGCCAGCTACTGGATCAAACAGTCGATCAAGCGGGCCTTGATCAACACGGGCAAAACCATCCGCATTCCTGCCTACATGGTCGAGCTGCTCAGCAAATGGCGCCGAGCAACAAGCCGCCTGACGGAGGAATTGGGCCGAACGCCCACGCCCGAAGAAATCGCCCGCGTGCTCGGGCTGCCGAGGAAGAAGCTGCCGATCATCAAGAAAGCCATCAAGATCTACAACTCCACGCCTCAGACCGATCAGGCCGAAATTGGCTGGTCTTTGGGTGAGATGGTCATGGATGAGCGGGCCAAGAGCCCCGAAGTCGAGATGGTCGAGGGCGACGACCTCACCCACGTGATGCGACTGTTGGAAACGATGGACACCCGTGAAGCGACCATCCTGCGGATGCGCTTCGGCCTGGACGACAATGAGCCGCGCACTTTGAAGGAAATTGGCGAACAACTTGGCCTCACTCGAGAGCGCGTACGGCAGATCGAGACTGAGGCTTTACGCCGCCTGGCCGAAGCGCTGGAATAGGAGAGCGGGCAGTGGGGCAGCGGCGCTGACGGCCGACTTAGCGCCAGTCGCCGCTGAGCACGAACGCCGCCCAATACCGGGGCGACAAACTCGACGAGTCGGGTTTCTCGGCCGGAGCGTCAATATCGACGCCTCGGTTGGCTTGCGCCAGCAGCTCCTGGTCTTTGGGCACGTCGCGCAGCATCCAGAGCTGGGCCTCGCGCAGGGCGTCGAGCTTCGGCATCTTTTTCTGCCACAGGTTCTGGTAGAACCGCGTCATCAACATTTGCGTGGCGCGGTCCGGCACCTTCCACAGGCTGGCCACAACCGTTTTGGCTCCTGCGACTTCGAAGGCCCTTTGTAAGCCCAGCAATCCTTCGCCGCCGGCGACCTCGCCCAGGCCGGTTTCGCATGCCGAAAGGACGACCGTATCGACCTGCGACAAGTCGAGCGAGGCGACTTCCATCGCCGTCAGAATGCCGTCGTCGTGCCCGTTTTCAGGCGGCTTGTTTGATCCCGCAAACGCCAGACCCGACAGTAGCCCTGGATTTGTCGGCGGCGGCCGCTGCGCGGCGGCCGACGTCGGCAAGACCGCTCGCACCAATTCTAACTCGATCACGCGATCCGGGTTCGCTTGTGGGCGAACACGAAGACGAACCGCGGCGCCGGCCGGTCCGCGGGTCATGCTCAACACCTGCTGCAGCTCTTTGTCCTGAACATCGACCCATTGGCCGCCTGCCTGGGCGACCGCGATCAGTTCGTCGCCCGCTTGCAGTCGACCGTCTTTGTCGGCGGCGCCGTCGGTGAAAAGGCGATCGACCAAGCAATGTCCATTGCGCATCACGAACACGGCCCCGACGCCGGCAATCGCCTGTCCGAGATTCGCCTGAGCGGGCGCCGCCGGCGCGGCCGGCGCACTCGTCGCCAGGCGGGCATTCAACTCGGCGGGCGCGAAAAACCCATGCGTTACCAGGTGCACCCACGCGTGGATTGGAGCCTGCTCGCGAAACGCCTCCTCGGTCGCGTCTTGACGCTCGAGCACATCGACGTGGGCGCGCTGCTTGACTTGTTCGTAACCGCCAAGGATCGACTTCAGCTCGCTGGCCGCATTGGGCAACTCGCTGAATTGCAGCCAATTCCCGCCGCGCTCACGGCCGACCGCGCTGCGCTGGGCGAGCAAGTCCGATGATGAGCCAGCATCGCCGCCATAGGCAATATCGCCGGCGACCAACAGCGAGTCCGGCGCCTCGTCGTGCGGGGCTTCCCGCAACAGTTCCGGCAAGATTTGCGGTATCGGAACGACGGCGATCGCCCGCTCCTCGATCAGGTACGTCGACGGATTGCGACCGGGCAGTGCGGCCCAGGGCAGTTGCGCCAACGGGCCGTCGGGTGAGATCAGCACCGTATCGGCCTGCTTGAGATATCCCTCGAGCGGCGTCCACAACAACTGACGGAGAACCTGGCCTGGGTTTTGATTCAGTCTCGCCCCGCCGTAGGACTCGCGCCAGGCGAGAATCGCGTCGTGAATCGGCCTGGCCGGACCAAGCTCGACGCGATGGATCTGCCCGTCGGACTCGATCACGAACGCGGCAACGCGTTGTTCCCCTGAATTCTTCGTGCCCAAGTCGGCGAAGTGCTCGTATTCGAGAATGTCGACCAACGCCGTGGCGCGGGGAGCCTGCTTCAGACTCGCGATAACCGCCGCGGGGCGCACGGTGCGCCGCTCGTGCTGCTGATGGAACACGGCCGACTTCTGAGCGAGTTGCTTTTCAAGCTGCTCGAAGTCGGCCTCGAGCGCTGCTCTTTGCTCTTGCCAGGCTTTCCGCAATTCGACGGCGCGCTGGCTGAGTTCAGCGGACGAGCCACCGGTGGTGGGACCCTTCGGGGGATTGAGCG
>DASZPI010000940.1:0-3221 GCA_035550355.1 Pirellulales bacterium | reverse complement strand
GTGGATCGTGCGACGCTGCCTGCCGCGCGGCAATGGGCGTCTGCCGGCCGACGTGCTGGAAGTGCTCGGCGGAACGTCATTGGGATCACAGCAGCAAGCCCAATTGCTCCGCGTCGGCAATAAGCTGGTACTGGTGGCTGTATCGCCGTCGACATCCAGCGTGCTCGCCGTAATCGCCGAGCCCGCCGAAGTGCAGAGCATTGTCGATCGATGTCGGAACGCGGCCCCTCCGCCTGGCACGCCAAGCTTCTTCGCGCGCCGAATGCCTGGCAGCACGTCGCCATCCACGGCCGAGGGCGCCCATGCCTGAATCGCTTATCGGCGGGCCGGCGTCATGGCTCAGCCCCTCGGGTATGAGCTCGACTTTGCAGGTGATGCTGGCGATGGCCGTCGTGAGCATGGCGCCGGCAGCGTTGCTGATGACGACCTGCTTTGTGCGCGTGGTAGTCGTGCTCGGCCTGTTGCGGCAAGCCCTCGGAACCCAGCAACTGCCGCCGAACCAGGTGCTCACTGGCTTGGCAATGTTCATCACCCTGTTCGTGATGTTGCCGGTTTGGACGCAAGTCTATGATCGCGCCGTCAAGCCGTACTCGAATCGCGAGATCGATCTCGAAACCGCCTGGCAAGCCGGCACAGCGCCGATGCACCGCTTCATGAGCCAGCAAATCGAGCGAACCGGCAACAGCGACGACGTATGGCTGTTTCTTAAACATCTGCCGAGTGCAAAGGCGCCGCAAACCTACGACGACGTGCCGCTGGTCGCCATCGTGCCGGCATTCATGCTCAGCGAGCTGAAAACATCGCTGCTCATCGGGTTTCAAATCTATTTACCGTTTCTCGTGCTCGACGTGGTGGTCTCGGCGGTATTGGCTGCGATGGGTCTGATGATGCTGCCGCCAGCGCTTGTCTCGCTGCCACTGAAACTTCTGCTATTCGTGATGGTTGACGGCTGGCATTTGATCGTCGGCATGTTGCTGGAAAGTTTCGCCGCGTTTGCCTGATTCCTTCTAACGTGCGGCGGAATCGCTCCGCCGGTTACTCATGGACCTTTACGACGCGGTAGACGTGGGACGCGAGGCGCTTTCGATCGCCCTGTTGATCAGCGCGCCGATGCTGATCGTTGGCCTGGTCGTGGGGCTTCTAGCCGGCGTGGTGCAAGCACTCACCCAAGTGCAGGACCAAGCGGTGTCGTTTGTGCCGAAACTGATTGCGGTGCTCGTCGCGTCATCGCTCGCGCTCCCTTGGGCCGCGGCGCTACTGCAGGAGTACGCCCAGGACTTGTTCACACAAATCCCGGCGAGGCTGTAATGCCTGACCCGGTCGGCTTGAGCGTTTGGCTGGCAAGCCATGGTACGATCGCATTGCTGGTTTTTGCCCGAATTGCTGGGCTGTTGCTCATCGCCCCCTGGTTAACCGTCGTCGCTGTGCCGCTGTCGGTGCGCACGACGCTTGCGGTGGCAGTTACCTTAATCATCGCACCGACCCAGCCTGGCGCAGCTGTGGGGCAGGCAGACGGCCTTGCAGAACTAGGGTTTGCGCTGTCTGCCGAAGCACTCGTTGGCATCGTGCTCGCATTCGGAATGGGTTTGTTGTTTGCTGGTGTGCAATTAACCGGGCAGCTCGTCAGTCAGGTAGCGGGCTTGTCATGGACCGAGCTCGTCGATCCTGCCACCGGCGCCGAAATTCCGCTGTTGTCGCAGTTCCTTTGGCTATTTGCGACCGTGGTATTCATGTTGCTCGGCGGTCACCGCGAGGTGATCGATGGATTGCTCGACAGTTTTGCAACGCTCGCTCCGGGCCAGGTTGTCGTCGGCCCGCAGATTCTTGACAGCGTGACCGACATGCTCGCGCAAGGATTTGAACTGGCGCTGTGCGCAGCGGCCCCCGCGATTGCCGCCGGATTGATGACCACGGCGATCGTTGCGATTGCATCGAGAGTCGCCTGGCCGATGGTGTCATCAGCCGTCGGCGTGAGTCTCAACGCGGCGGCCGTGATCGGCATTTTGAGCTTGTCGCTGGGAGGAATTGCGATGGCCCTGGGGGATCAAGTCGACCCTGCGATCGAACTGCTCATGGAAGCTTGGACCCTGCGTCAATAACCGGGCCGAATTCAGCGCCGGTTGGAGCTCATGGCCGATAACGAAGCTACCTTCGAGGCGACGCCACACCGCCGCGAACTCGCGCGGCAACAAGGGCGTTTCGCGCGCAGCGCGAGCCTGACTGCCGTCGCGTCGCTCGTTGGATCGCTGGGAATTCTTTGGTGGTTTGCCGAGCCGCTGGCAGTCGGCATCGGTCGGCTGACGGCCGACCAGCTCAGCTCGGCAGCCTGGTTGAGGATCGACGACGGCAGCGGCGAGCGCGTCGAAAATGCCCTGCATGAGCTCACCCCGACACTGTGCCTGCCGCTGATATCGATCGCATTGTGGTGCGTTCTGGTGCAAGTCGCGCAGATCGGATTGCGAATCTATTCGGACCGTCTTATGCCGAATCTCGAGCGAATCGACCCACTGGCCGGTATCCGCCGAATCCTCTCTTGGAACCAAGCAACGAGCGTTGGGTTCGCAGTGTTCAAGCTGCTGGCCGTCGCTGCGGCTGCGTATTGGATCGTACGCTGCGAACTGGCAACCATTCTCGCACTTCCAACGCAGGACCTGGCTGGCGCGAGCTTGTACCTGACCGAGCGGCTGCCGTGGGCGATCGCGAAGCTCGTCGCCGCGCTGATCCCGGTCGGCGCGATCGACTACGGCTTGCAATGGTGGCAGCGCGAGCGCGATTTGCGCATGACCCCGGAAGAATTGCGCGAAGAGATGAGGAACCTTCAGGCCGGTGGAACGATTTTGGCCCGTCGAAGAGGCAAAATGATTCAACGTGGAAAGCCGACCACCGACCGCGCAACTCCTGTGGCACGACTGTAAAGCAATCCGTTGCGCCGGCGCGGACTAGACGTCATAGCCATGCCGGCGCATCAGGTGGCCCCAACGGGTCGAAACCAACTCGCGATCGCGATCCGAAATCTTATAGCGATTGGTTTGGTAATCGCCCGTCGCGCCGACATACGCCTCGAGTGCCGGGCGGGCGCGCTCAAAATCGCCGAGCTTCAATTCGCTGTAGATGCGATCCATCTGTCCGATCGGGTCCTGCACCAGGTCCTCGTACCGCACTTCGCACAGATTTTCGGCCGGCACGCGCGGACGGTCGGCTTCGTACTTCCGGTACATGCG
>DASZPI010000939.1:0-6623 GCA_035550355.1 Pirellulales bacterium | reverse complement strand
TCTCGGTCGCGACCGCGGTGACCTGCTGGCCGGACAAGCTGCTGCCGCCTCCCGGCTGATCGGCGCCAACCAAGGCGCCGACCTCGAAAGTCGCGCTCGCGCAGTCGAACTCGAAGACTCCGGTGGTGGCGACTCGGATCGGCGTGGTGTCGCCAGTCCGCGAACGCTGCATCGCAACTCCCGCGAATTTGTCGTGAAACGCTTCTTGATTGGCGGCCATCGACCCGGCATCGGCCGCGGCCGATGCGGGTTTGGCATCATCGGTGTCGAGGTAGACCAGGTCGCCGATCTCGATGACCGTGGCCGAGTCGACCGGCAATAGAATCGGGTTCGTGTCGCCATACCGCCAACGCATTGTGTCGGGCATCGTGTTCTTCTCCTGAGAAGTGAGAGCTAAGGAATGCTGCCAATCATTAGGTGATCGCGCGCACAAACCCGCTCAGGTCGAGCGGCGGATTCATGGCTGCCTCGACGAGATGTTGATCGCGTGCGATGGGCTTTGGCTTCTGGTCCGACTGGATCGACCCCGCGCGCAGCTCTTCGAGCAGTTGCACGCGTGCAGCGTCGATCGCGGTGAAACGATCGACTTCGCGTTGCAGTCGAGTCAGTTCCTCCCGGCATTCGAGAAGAACCGCCTCGACCAGATCCGGTCGCTCGGCGCGAAGCTGTTCAAGCGTCACGGACTTGATCGTTTCGACTGCGGTTGCAGCGACCGATTCGAACAGCCCGCGGGTCGTCGCCGGATCGGCGACAAGGTCGACGCTTTGTACCCGCGTGATCGCTTCGACGACCGTCTGGTCGCCGCGTCGTCCGAGGCGTGCCTGAACATTGTGCGAGAAGCCGACGTTCTCGGGAGCGTGCTCGGCGTCCCAGGCCAACTGTGCCGCCAGGGCATGTTGCGGATTGAAGAAGAAATCGCCGAAGAGTCCTTCGCCTTCGCGGAGTTTCACGTGGCGGACCACGCCGATGCGATCCTGGTAGTCGCGCGGCGCCATCGGTGCGCCTCGGGGGTGGTTGACGTTAACCTTCGCCCCTTCGTACAGGTTCACGGCATCGACGAGCGCCTCGGGCAGGTAGCTTCGGCCGTTGCGCGATTCGAGCCCGAGGATCTTCACTCCGCGCAAAACCCCCAGCTCGCGGTCGACACGCATCGCCACGCCGCGCGAATCGCTGTATTCCAGCAACGTTTCTTCCATCGTGCATTCCTCGTTGGAAACAAAAAAAGCCCACCGCGCGCCATGAAGGCTCGTGGTGGGCTCGTTGAGATGTTCGCTCGCGGCGAACTCTATTCGATACCGCTAGTCGATCGTTGAGGCTGAGTGGCTATCGTTCCATGCGTTCCATTCGGCGGCGGATGTTCTGGATCGTGCCGTCTTGGACTGTGATCTCGACGCTCGCGCTGCCGAAAAACCCGCGTTCCAGGGTAGCCACGAGCACTTCATTCCAGGCGCGTTGCGCCTGGGCAAGCTTGGCCTGATTGGCTGGCGTTTGTTCGAGCGTGTTGATCATGAGCACAGATTAGCGATCCTGAAAAAATGTTCCAGAGAAGTTGTAGGCCAAGGAAAAAAAGCTGTCTCATCAGGACGAGCCGCGCGCTAAGGAAAGATTCGACTGTTCTTGTCGATAGTCCAGTCCCGCCATCGCGCTCCATGTCTGAGGCGAAAGGATGCCATTTTGGTATTGGATCTGAAACACTTCGGCTTCCTCAAGACGGTTGCGCATCGCCAGCGTCGGCGGCTCGGCCTGAATCGTAACGCTCGTGAGTGCCTCGAGTGGTAGGCGGCCGGCAAGACAGGCGTTGCGGATCACGCGCCGCATCACCTCGAGGTCGTCAGCGATTTGCTGTGCCTGCATCCGTTCGAACATTCGGACTGCCGGAGTTTCGGCGATCATTGTCGAGGCATAATTCCCGTTCGACGCGTCGGACGAGAGCATGAATTCGGGCATCACCAGTCGACTGGCGATCGCCCGCAGCTCGGCTTGCAACACCCGCACAAAGTTGCTCGCGTCGAGTCCGGCGGCGGGAAACTCGTAATCGATATCCGCATGCGCATCGAGGATGGTGCCTGGTGCGTAGCGCTTCACCGTCGTCGTGCGGCCGGTCGTCGGCGATGTTGACGTGCCATCGCTTTGCTGGCTGATGAATTGCTGGACCGCGGTGCGCGAACCGTGGCGATGATGCCGAATAAGTGCGATCGCCGACTGGATCTCTGATACGGCGCTCATGTTTCGCAACAACCGCTCCGCCCGTCGCAGGTTCTTGCGCACCGGATAGAACAGCGGCAAACCGCGCTTTACGTTCATGTCGACGTTCGCTTTGCGATGCTGAATCTCGGCGGCGTCAACGAGTTGCCCGTCGACGAAATATCCAACCACTGCCTCGACGTCCTGCGAATCGACGCGAATTCCGAAGGTGTCCGTCGGATTGCCAGACATTTCGGCAGGGGTTGATATCTGAATCGGCTCGATAAACCGGACGCTCGTCGAGCCGTCCACTCCGACGAAGAAGCGCAGAAACGCTTCGCCGTCTCGATCGCAGCGCAACACGAGTTCTTGTTGGCGATGATGCCAACGATTCGCTTCGATGAATTCGTCCAGCAAGGATTGCACCTGGTCGGCGAGCACGGGATCGGCGGAGGAGCCTTTCCGGGCCGATGCACGGTATATGTGTCCTCGGCCGATGATGTAGCTGACGCGGTTTTCGTGGCCGTTGATCGCGAACTCGTTGGATACCGCCAATGCACGGCATTCTGCGCGTATCTCGCGATGCTGCGCCTCGGTCGTAAACGCCGGACCGCTCGAGTTTCGACTGTCGAGCTGCGCCCCCAGCGGCAGCCAAGGCGGGCCATCGGTATCAAACAGCGCCTCGCGCGGATCGACGAACGAATTCCAGAGCTCGTCGTAAGCTTCGCTCAGGTGGCGTTCCAGTCGCTCCAATCCGGTGGTCGTGTTGCAACGCATGATCGTGTCTCGCAAGTCTAAGGAAGGTTAAGCTCCGACGGCCAACCGTTCGCCCAGGCCATCGATTGTCGGCGCGGAACCGAGCATCTCGGCCGCAAGGCGAACGGCCATCTCCAGTGCGTCGGGGCCGTCGTCGTGGTGCGCAGCTGGAAATTCTTGGAGCTGGTCGACCAGTAGTCGCGCGCCGGCCGAGCGCGCTTTGAACCGTATCCGGCGACTGGCCAGGTATGGTCCGAGCCTGCGAATGCGGACCTGTTTTGCGACGCGATTGTCGAGTGTCCAAGGGGCGGCATCGAGCAGTCCCTGGCGGCGGAACTCGTCGGCGAACAGCGGAGCGAGTAGGTCCTGGAACTGATTTGCTTCGATGCCAAACGCGTCGGGGCGGAATTGGCGATAAAGCTCCGTCCCGTCGGCAATCATTTGTGGCGTCGGTCGCCGTGCCAGGTCGGCATCAACATACAGCACGCCGCGGCCATCCACGCCTAGCATCACGTACGCCGAGTAGTCGCCGCGACGTGCGTCGTGCCCTTTGCTCGGATCGAGCGCCATGATGCGCAGGCGCAGGTTCGTGGGCCATTCGTCGAACCAGATTCCCGCGTCGAAATACGTCTCGGGCCATTCACACGATTCGGGATCGACGGGGGCCGCTTGCTTTTCGCGCTCAAAAGCCGTGCGGCCGCTTTCGACGCGCATGCACATCAAGGTATACAAGTCTTCTTCCTCGGGCCACAACACGACCGATCCGTCGTGCATTGCCGCGCGATGCTCTTCGTAGAACGCCTGGGCCTTGCTGCGGCTTTGTTCGTCGTCGACATCGCTGTAAATGGCCTCCCATTGTTCCCACAGCTCTCGGTCGTTTGGCCAGCGCTCGATTGCCCGAAACAATCGCGACAGCCAACCCGGAGTGCGATGCAGTTCCATGGCAAGAGCGTCGCGATGCAGCGCCGTCGCCAAATTTAGGACGTTCGTGCCTTTCGTGCCGGCTTTCAGCAATGTGCCGTGAAGCCAGCGGCGCGAGTGGTCGCGCTGGGTGGAGGAGCAAATGTGGCCGTCGTTTTGAAGATCGTCGCAGATGATCAGCGTGGGCCGATGCGCATTGCGTCGTCGGCCGCGTATCCGTTGTCCGGTGCCGAAGGCTTCAATCACGGCGCCATTTGCGAGAGTGATCACATTGCCGCGGTACGAGGCTCCGTGGCCGGTTGCATGCGAATAGTCGCGCCGCAGGCGATCGTTGTCGAGCAACTCGGTTTTGATGTTTTCCAGGTGCGCGCATGCCTGGTGCTTGGTGTCAGAGACGATCCAGATGTAATGCTCCAGCCCTTCGAGCGCTAAGCGCAATGGCCAGGCAAGCGTGCCAATCGTTGACTTGGCGCCTCCGCGCGGGCCAACAAGGTTCAACTTCGTGCCGCGTTGCGAAGGCATGGCATCGAGCTGTGCTTCAAGCCAGATATGCATCGCCGACGGAGGCGCGCGAAAATGGTTTGGCAAATATCGCCGCGCCCACCGGAGTAACTTTGGCTGGTTGTATGCGCCGCTGCGGCCCGCTCGACGCAGCGCATCGCGAAACCCCTGGCGAATGAAGGTGAAAACCTGCTCCAGTAGCGGCGAATCGTGTAGATCACCGAATCGCGCCCGACGTTCCATCGCGATTTGTTGCTCGATGACGGCTTTCATAATCGCCTCTTTCGTCGCGGGCGGGCGATCCCAATGGTCAGTTTCTTGAGTCGCGCCAACACGCGGCCTTGTTGTGTTTCGTCGGGAACTTCCTGGGCGATAATCTCACCGAGTTGGGTGAGCACGCGCGCCATTTGTTCGGCCGAGACAACGCTTTGCTGGCGTTTGCCGTAGCGTTGCGGGTACTTGCGTTCGAGCGCCCACGCGGCGGCCCGCCAATACTGCTCCTTTTTGGCGGCGGACTGGATGTTTCGCAGGTAGCTCAACTCGAGCTGCGACTCGGCACGTTCGAGCTGCTCGCGGAATTGCGCATCGGCCACGGCTTCAGCTTGAATGGCAGTCTCGGCGCAGCCAACATACTGAGCGGCGATTTCACGCGAGCCGCCAACGGCCAGGATTGCACAGACCTCGCGTCGTCGGGTCTCGCCGAGCTTTCGTTTACGGATTGGAGTCGTCATCAGATCAAACGGCCCTGACTTCGCCCAAATACTCGAACGACACGACTGCTCGACCCGCTGAACCTCGGTAGGTTGGGCAGCGGCGCGATTTGCCGCGCGAACCGAGCTTCATTAGTCGCAGCGCGCGCCAGCGAGGCGATCGGCGGCAGTGCGCAATCAAGGCCGGATGACTAGCGGTCACACTTACGCGGAGCCCTTGTGCTCGTTGGCATTCAGCCACCGCTTCAGCGACACGCATGCCGATGCCGATGCCCTGGTAATCGGGCAAGGTCACAATTCGACTGATCCGCCAATGCCGTTTTCGGCCCATCAGAGGCAACAACGCGCAAAAGCTGACCGGCTCTCCGTTCCAAAGGGCGATAAAGCAGCGGGCCGACGGGTTGAGCCCGCCGCTCAGATAGTGATGACGCGCAAACAAGGTCCATGCACGGCCGCGACAACGAAAGATCTGTAACTCGATCGCAGGGCGCCGAAGACACCTCCGATGCCAGGTGCGCGTGGCCATGTCGATCATCCAATCGGGTTCCAACCACTCGGCAACGTCGTAATGGCAGGTGACCGCGACGAAGCGGCAGCCGACATTCCCGGTGCGGATCGCCTTGGCGACCGCGGCCGATCCGATCTTGGCGACGTTGCGATCGACGACACTTGTGAATTCGTCGAAGGCGACGATCGGCGGGCAGGCCGGCTGCGGAATCGGATGTTCGACCTCGGCCAGCATCGGCTTGGTTCTGGCTCCGCGCGCCAGTGCTCGTGCCAAATCGCAGCGGAAGCGCTCGCCGCCGCTGAGCACGTGATACGGCTTGATCCACGAGGGAGGCGAGCTGAAGCCGACGGCAGTGAACAAGCCGGTGATTTCGCGGATCGGTAGATCGCCGAGGCCGTCGATCACCGCCGCATCGGGCGCCCAGGCGGGGTGGTTGTACAGTTCGTCCGCAAATAACTGACGAGCCAGGGTGCTCTTTCCGCTTCCGGAAGGGCCTACGATCAAACCAATGCTCCATGGCAGTGAAAGGTCAGGCAATTCGACATGAAATCGCTCGCTGGCTTTCGTCGCCAACGGCACGTCGAACATCCCAGCCATCTGCTGCACGCGAAACGAATCGTAGACCGGACAATGGACTTCAAGATCGATATGCGACATGGGGACGGCTTTTGTGAGTGGATCGTGTCTCGAAGCGGACGCGCCCTTGTTCAGAGCGTTAACAGCCGACACTTGTACCCGTCGGCGACGAGGCGTTCGTAAAGTGACCGCTGTGCCGATTCGTCGGCGCATTCGGCGACGACCTGGCATAAGCCATCGATCTCAATACCTTCGCGTGCCTCGAGCGCTTGGTCGTCGATGATGCCGGCTCGTTCTGCCAGTGCGTCGAGCGTTTTGCGCAGAGCTTCGTTATGAGTATCGATGTCGCGCAGCAGATCGCCGAGCAGCCGTTCGTCGGTCCCTGCCATTGCTCCGAGCGGGTCAAGGATCGCGAGCAGCTTGTTGGCTTCCTGCTCGTCGAGGTCGAGCACCAACACGGGCACTTC
>DASZPI010000938.1:0-2734 GCA_035550355.1 Pirellulales bacterium | reverse complement strand
ATTGTACCACGTTGCGCGGTGGATTGACGTATGGCGAAACGTGTTGCCAAGAGGTCGAAGCAACTCATGGCCAGGTCCAAGCAGCCCTCCGCGATCGAAATGCTGTTCATTGGCAATAGCTTTACCCAGCGCAATAACTTGCCTGGCCTGCTTGCGGAATTGGCCGCGGCGCGAGGTTTGCACGTTGGATACGATCTGATCAGTGCAGGCGGAGCGTCCCTGAGGACGCATTGGAACGCCGGCCGAGCCGCGAAGGCGATCGAGAGCGGCGGCTTTGATTACGTCGTCTTGCAAGAGCAGAGCACGCTGCCGGTCAAGAATGCCAAGAGAATGGCCGAGAATGTGCGGTTGTTCGACGATTGTGTCAAGCGAGCCGGCTCGAAGACGGTGCTTTACATGACCTGGGCGCGGCAAAACGTGCCCGACGCCCAGCAAGCAATCACCGACGCCTACAACTCGATCGGCAAGGAACTCGGGGCCATCGTGGTGCCCGTCGGAGTTGCCTGGCAGCAGTATCGAGCCAGGCACGAATCGCCAAATCTTTATGACCGCGACCAGAGCCACCCAACACTCGCCGGCACCTACCTGGCCGCGTGCGTGTTTCTGGCTTCGCTGCTCAAGAAGAATCCGATCGGGCTTAAGGCGCCATCAATTGACTGCCCGCCGGCAGAGATCGCAGAGCTGCAAGCGAAGGCGTCGAACTGGTGAGCGAACACTGTTCAATCGGATCGAAAGGTTGCTCGAGACGCCATCGCGGTGCCTTCAGTAGCTCTCGTACGCCGACAGGTCGGCAACCGTTAGTTGGTAATCGCTGGAAAGGGAATGCGCGACGCTTAGCGCGTGCATCGTCGCGTTGATGCCGTCGATGTTCGCGGAAACATCCGTGCCGTCGCCCACCCACGCCGCCGCGGGGTTGCCGCCGCCCCACACGGATAGGATCATCGTCTGGCTTCCGACCGGCATGATGATTGGATGCCCGCTGTCGCCGGTGCGCACGCCATACGCCCACAGCCCCTCGGTTGCGTCGGTCGAGCGATAGACCGCGACGCTGGCCCCGGCGGCTCCCGCGGGCGGCGATTGATCGAGGATGTTCAGGACGCCGACATAGGCCATCCTGTCCTGATTGGTCAGAATCACGGGCACATTCAGCGTCGTGAAACCGGCGGGACAGTATGCTGTCCAGATATTCGCCGGCGGTACGACGGCCGGTTTGATCGACGACGGCGCGTCCGCGTCAAGGATGCCTACGTTGAAGTCGGTAAGCCCGACCTTGCGGCATTCCAGCACATTGAATGTGCGAATGCCCGAAGGGTCGACAAAATAAATCTCGCACGGCGCGACGAGGGCGTAATGGTCGGCCATCAAAATGTGCCGCGGACTGACGAGCGTGCCGGCGTGTTGGGCGTTGCCGGAGTACGAATTGCCCCACGGCACGCACGTCAGGTCGAAGGGATGATGCCAGCCGGCCGCATTGATCGTGACGTTCAGGCCGACCTGATTCCACATTTTCCACTTGGCGAGGTTCTGATAGTCGGTCGGTCCCATCGCGCCAAGCGCGGTATCGATGGCATCCTTGGCGGCCTTGGCAAGCGATCCGGCGGCGAACTCGGCGAAAGTGCTCGTCGTTTGCGTGGCGACGGTCACGGGCACTTGAATCTGCCGCTGGATTTTCGCCTTGCACAGGATGCGCACCGTGGCCGACGCATCATTGGCCGTGACAATGCCGGTCGACGGATCGAAGCTGGCAAGGTCCGGGTCCAAGTTTTCCAGCGTCGAGCCGTCGAGCGCGCCTGTCGACAAATTGCCCGTCGGAATGGCGGCAATCGCCGCATTGGTTTTGGTCGTGCCGGTGACGACGTTATAGATCACGTCGTCGACTGTGGACTGCGACCCGCCGCCGGACGGCTGCACGAGCGGCGAGTACGAGAGCGTGTAATCCACGTCCGCGATGCGATAATCGCGAAAGGTGGTCGTGGCGTCGGGCGTGTCGCGCAGAATGGTCGTCATTGGTCTAGCCTGCCTTGGCAAATGCCACGCGGGAGAAAGTGAGCGTGATGTCAGCGGCGGCCGTGGGCGCGTTGCCGGTCAGCTCGATGTTATTGGTGCTGGTGAGCGTGCGGGACGATGTCACGTAGAACGTGGCGTTCCCCGTGCCGCTAGTCGTGCTAAAAGTTCCCTCGATGATCTGGCTCGACGCGCCGACACGGATCACCCTCCCCACCAGGCGCCAGCTATCACCGTTGTTCGTGAGCGTGCCGCTATCAAAGCACTTGGTTCCCGAGGTCGGCGTAGCGCCGCCGTACCACAGCCGCAGAATCTTGTTATTGCCGTTGCCGCCGAACGTGCCGGCATACTCGAATTCCCACGACTCGCCGTTGTTCGCGAGACCGCCAGCAGCCGCTGACGTAGCAGCCACTGGGGTCGGCAACGTCGTCAACTCTAAAACCGAATCGCCGCTGGTCGTTGATGCGCGCGACGATACTTTTGCCTGCACGAACTCGTAATTGTTCGTCACATTCGCGCCAAGTCCTCCAGGGAGGCTATTGGCCGAACCGTAAATCGTAGTCGCCGATGCCGCGTCAACTGATGGACCGTACTGCGTCCCAGCCGAATTGATCCGACAACCGATGAGAGTCGCTCCGGCGGTATACAATCCAGCCGCGTTCAGCGTGCCGGTAATCGCGAACTCGCAGCCGACGAATGTGCCGTTAAGCGTACCTTGCACAGACGGAGA
>DASZPI010000937.1:0-2420 GCA_035550355.1 Pirellulales bacterium | reverse complement strand
GGAACAGCGAATTGGCTTGCTTGCTCGACAGTGCCGTGGGCACAAGCTGCGACGGCAGGTTTCCTACGTCGTCGGTAATGCCAATGATTCCGCCGCTGCCGCTGGCCGCCGTGGGCCCCGAGTACAGCGAACTCGTTCCGTCGGTAATCAGCGTGTCCAGGCCATTGGGCAATTGCTCGGTCATGGCAATGTAGGTCTGAATATTCTGGGCCACATCGCCGCACGATTCGGCGCCGACGGCCATGTTCGCCTGCCGGCGGACCCAATCGACTTTGCTGATCACCAGTCCGGCCAATGCCGCGAGGATGGCAACGACGACGATTAACTCGACCAACGTGAACCCCGCTCGCCTTCGACTCATAGCTTGCGTCTCCCTGCATGTTACATCGTTCCCACAATACGGAACGCGGGATAGCAAGCGGCATGCCGACAGTTGCGGCGCGCAATGTGCTTCAGCGGCGGCGAACGAGGTGTTCAACGTCGCGCGATCGCTGATTCACACGGCGCCGCCCAAGCCGGCAAGCGGGACAATCTTGCACAACCTGGACGGCGCCGCTGGATCAGATGCGCGGGACGTCAAACGCAAGCGGCAAGGCTTTACGAGCCCGACTGGTTGTTGGTACCGGCAGCGACTTGGTAGTAGCCCACCAGGTCCTTCTCGGTACTTTCGAGTTCGTCGTCTTCCAGCGCGACGGAGGCGATGAACTTCGCGCGGTTGTCGGCATTGGTGACTTCGTTGCCGCTGACTTTAAAGATCACGCCGACGCGGCAGTACGTGTTGTCGGGAGTGAAGCTCGCTTCCTGCGGCACCGAAGTCGGGGCGTCCTGAATCGTCTGGCCGACCATCGACGTGCGCGCGCCGATGCCGAGGACCACGTACTTGGCCGTAGGATCGGCAGCCGTCACCGTTTGCAAGAATCCCGGGTTCGCGGTTTGAGCGGCCGTCAAGTTGATCACCGCGAAGCTCTTGCCGCTGCTTTGCGCACCACTGAGCGAACCAGTCCCGGTACCGGTGGGAGCCAACTGCACGGCGCTCGCCGTGAGCGTGCCACCGTACGGGTATCGGGTTGGATGGAAGTTCGCCGCTGTGTTGTCGCCGGCTAGCGACTGAACACTTATCACTCCGACCTTCGAGAGAGCCGCTTCTTCGTCCGCCGAGAGCGTTTGTGCCGTGACGAAACCACCGAACGGCGTTGTTCCCCCTGGTAGGTATGCGGGAAATTTGGAGCCGTCCGTCAGCAGATCGAAATTGTAGGGGTAACCGATGTACGCAGCCTGGTAGAGCTGCATGGCCTTGGTCATCTCACCCGTCTGCGTGGCGTCGGTCACCTTGTGCGCCCGTCGCAGCATATTGGGAAACATCGGAATCAGGATCGCGGCCAAGGCGGCAAGGACGGCCATCACGACGACCAGTTCCATCAACGTGAGGCCGGCGCGCCGACGGCTTCGACTCACATCAAGGTCGCGGATACTCGATTCAATTTGCATTCGCATTTCTCCGGGCAGTTCACCTCGAGCGCCGGCGACGAGGTCGTTGCCGCCTGACAGCGCACGGAGATGCGGCCCAAAGCAAACAGGGTGCCGCGACAGAGAGTCGCGAAAAGTTACTGCGATTTAAGGGTTTGCGCTCGTCGAGAAGATTAAAAATCGCGACCGCCATGTCGAACGAATCGACACGGCTGTCGAACGGATCAACACGCCCCAGGCGCGAAGCTCGGTCTCAGGCGGCCAGGCAGCCCCGCGATTATTGCCCGATCGACACCGGTTCGATCGACTTCAGATGTCCGACCTGCATCGAGGCGCCGGCGATCACGAGCAACGTGCGGTCGTTGGCCGCGAGCATGCGGTGGAAGAACCGCGGCTGCTTGAGATGGGCCACCGGGTCCCAGGCGTCGCCCGACGCCGAGAGGCGTACCACGCTGCCATCCATGGTCGAAACGTACACGCGGCCGTCCAAGGCAAGGGCCGCGCAGCCAAATCCCTCGATCGGCTTGCCAGGCAATGCGGGGCCTTGCGACCAGGTATCGGTCTTCAGGTCCATTACCCGCACGTCGGTCGACGGTTCATTGTTTTCCGTCATGCCGCCGATCGCGTACAACTTGCCGCCGGCCGCGGCAATCGACAGCGCGCGCCGACGGAAATCCTGCGGAACCGCTTTCCAGCCGGCATCGGGGTCGTCGAGGCTCAGCTTACACGCGTGGTCGATCCAGGCCTTCTCGCTGCCAAGCTCCCAGCCGCCGACGACGTAAAGCGCGCGACCCACAACGACGGCATCGTGCGATGACCGTCCTTCGGGCAAGTCGGGCAGCGGCGACCATTGCTTCGTCGCCGGATCGAAGCGACCTACCTCGGCCACCGAGTGCAAATCGTCGGGCTGGCCTCGTTCATTTCTTGCCTGCAGACCGCCGACTCGGTACAAG
>DASZPI010000936.1:0-2024 GCA_035550355.1 Pirellulales bacterium | reverse complement strand
CGTCGTCGATGCACAGCACGACCGGGCCGGCTGCCTTCGTCGGTTCCTGATCACGTGGCGCTGGTACGGCAGCTTCGGTCGGTTGTGCCAAGACGAGTTTGATGTGCGGCGTCCGGCGCAGGTCGGGCGCGCCGTCGATCTCGGGCAAGGATTTGCCATCCAGCAGATCCCGGATCAACGGTTGCAAATCGTTCCAGAGTTGCGGCGTTTTCTGGACCAGCCGCGCGCCAATCGCCTGGCAGCGACGGACCATCTCGTCGTCGCTACGGCCGCTCATCACCACAATCGGGATGTTGGCCAGCCCGCTTTTGTCGGCCTTTAAAAACTCGGCGACCGACAAGCCGTTTCCGCTCGAAAGTTGCACGTCGAGCAGTAGCAGGTCGGGCCGAATGCGATGAGCTCCCAGCAACGCGTGCATTGCATCGGGCGAGCGAAACACGTCCCAGTCCATCTCGCGGCAGCGCTTCGTGAGCGCGTGGGCAAGCTCGTAGTCGTCCTCAGCAATCAGGATCGTACGGTGGGACTTCGGCGCGTCGAGAACGGCGGTCTCGTCGTTTTCACTGTAAGAAGATACTTCGCGTCGAGGGAGTAGCACGGAACCAGCTCGCGTTGTTGAAGATGATGAGAAAATGTCGCGCGTCGGTATCTAGTTATTCATCACGTTTGCCAACGCGCGCAGCAGATTGTGCGATTCGTAGGGCTTTTTCAAGAAATACCGTGCGCCGTTTTGCAGCGCGGCGCGCTCGTCCACGATGCTGGCCGAGAGCATGACGATCGGGATCGCGCGCGTGGCGTCGGTCGCCTGCAACTCGGCCAAGGTCGAAAGGCCGTCTTTCACCGGCATTTGCACATCGAGCAGGATCGCGTCGGGATGGTCGCGCATGGCCGACGCAATGCATTGTTGGCCATCGTAGGCTTCGAGCGTATCGTATCCAGCGGCATGCAGGCGCAGAGCGGCGGCCTGCACAAGCTCGCGGTTGTCATCGACCAGCAGCACGCGGTTGCTGTTAGGCATAAGCCGGCTCCTGCACTTCCATTTGCTCGCGAAACGCCGCCCAGAATTCGGATTCGCGTCCACCGGTGGACCACGCCTGATGGGCGTGCAACGCCACCGCAGGCAGCGGGCCTTGCGGCCGGTTGCGATTGACCTCGTCGAACGTCTGATGGGCGCCGGCGAGAAACTGCGAGACTTCTTCGTCGCTGGCAGCGACCACCAGCAGCCAGCGACACGCCGCGATCCGAAACAACAGATCGTTGCGCCGCAATAGGCTGTTCAGATACCAGTCGACATCGCCAAGGGTTGCGGCTTCGGTCGCGCTGTCGATCTGCGCCGAGACCAGCGACACGCGTGGCGGTTCGTTGGTCTGGCTTTTCAGCCGCCGCACCCAGCGCCGCATGACTTCGATCGGATCGGCCGGCGGCAGCGTGAACGTGAAGGTGCTTCCCTGGCCAACGGTGCTTTGCAAGTCCATGTCGCCGAAATTCAGATCCACCAACACCTTCGCAATGTTCAGTCCCAAGCCAAAACCTTTGCAGCTTGCGCGCGGATCGATATTGAGTTGCTTGAACCGCTCGAAGATCTCGTCGCGGTGGGCAGGGTCGATACCGGGGCCGTTGTCGGCCACGGCGACGATCACACCGCCCGATTGTGGATCTTTGCGCGCCGTCACGCGCACTCGGTTCTCTTCTTGGCAGAACTTGATGGCGTTGACCGTGAGATTGATCAGCACGCGTGCCGCTTTCTCGTCGTCGCAATAAACTTCGGGTAGGTCGTCTTCGGTTTCGATCGAAAGCTGAATCGATTTGGCGATCGCCTTGCGCTCGAGCGCTGGGCGAACGCGTCCGATGATCTTCGAGACCGCACACCGCTTTCGCCATGCGCCGAGCCGACCCGCTTCGAGTCGGCCTACGTCGAGCATGTCGTCCACCATCGTGTTCAGGTCATCGGCCCGATCGCTGATAATGTCGAGAAATCCGCGTTGATCATCGGTGATCGATCCCACCAGGCCGTCGCGCATGAGCGC
>DASZPI010000935.1:0-8359 GCA_035550355.1 Pirellulales bacterium | reverse complement strand
CGGCTTGCACTGCCAACGCCGCGGCGCAAATGCCAGCGAGACATAACGCAGGCAGCGCTACTCGTGCAGCCGGCCTCATCCGATCGGCGCGTGAGCGAAGCATTCTCATGGCTGCGCTCCTGTCATGGGTTCGGCGACCGGCGGCGCCTGTGGCAGGTTTTCCGACGGCGTGGCCGGGGGACCGAAGTCTTGGCGCGGACGAACGAGCAAATCGGCCGCTGGTTGTCCGATTTCCGTATACAAGTCGAAATGCGCTTGGTTGTAGTCGACAATCGCGTTCAGGAACGCAACCCGCGCGTCGGCGAGCAAACGCAGGCTGTCGAGCACCTCGATCGGGTGTCCTTCATTGTTCCGCGTTCGCATCAGGTCTTCCAGCAGCGCGTGCTGGCTCGACTCGACGGCACGTTGCCGAATGTCGAGCTGCGCCATTTGCGCACGCTTGCGAGCGTACGCCTCGGCAACTTCGGCCTGCACTCGATTGAGTACGACGAGACGCTGCATGTCGGCTTGCCCGAGCCGGGCTCGTGCCGTTGCCACTAAGGCGCGGTTGCCGATTCCCAGGTTTCGCAGCGACCAATACATCACGGCATCGAAATCGGCGCGCGCGCCGAAATCGCCGAATCGCGGCGCCCCGGTGGTTTCGGAAATGATGTTACTGCCGCCGCCAAATGCACCCGCGCTATAGCCCATGATGATCTGCGGCGAAAACAGCAGCATCCGCGAGCCTTGCAGTGTGAGCATGGCGGCATTGATCGAGGCACGCTGCTCAGCCAACTCAGGGCGTTGGTATAAAGCAATTGCCAGCAATTCGGGCAGCGGTATCGGATCGGGCACGATCGAGCGCGGCACGATCCATGGTTCCGCCGATTGCAGCTGGACGTTCGCACGCATGTTCAACAATTCGACCAAGCGCGCCGATGCCGCGATGACTTGGGCCTCGGCCTGTAGCACGGCCGATTGCCGTCGTCCGAACTCGGTGGCTGCGCGTTCGGCTTCCGACGCACGCCCTTGCCCGGTTTCGGCGAACGCATTGGTGACGCGCGCGATCTCGTTCGCTTCGTCGCGAACTTGGCGTGCAATGGCTCGGTTGCCCTCGGCGCGCAGCAGGTTTCCGTAGGCGATGGCGACCTCGCGCTGCAGTTCGTTGCGCGTTGCCTGCCAGGCGAATCGTGTCCCTTCCAAAATCGGCCGGCTGGCGAGCAACCGGTAGATCGTTTCCGAAGCATTCAGGTTGTATTGCACGCCGGGCACGCTTACCGATCCGGCCGCCACGGCATTGGCGCCTGCGCCAACGTACAGCGCGTCGCGGTTGACGTTCAAAATGTTGCCGCTCGACTGCTGCAGCACGCCCGAGTGACCGTCGTAGTTCGTGCCACCGTTGAGGTTCGGCAGCAGGTTGGCCGCCGCCAGTTGACGTGCCGCCAGGCTCGCCAGGGTACGCTGGTACGCAACGCCCAGCGTCGGATTCTGCACGCCGGCGATCCGCAAAGCCGTCACCAGATCGATGGGGTAAATCTCGGCGGTCACGATAGGGCCCGCACTCGGCCCCTGCGGAGCTGGCTGCGTGAAGACCGTAGGATCGGTCGTCGTGTACACGGGACCCGGATAGGTGGCCGACGGAGGCAATCGTTGCGCGACATCCTGCGCTAGCAATGTCGCGTAACAACGGCCAACCGCGCATACGACGGCAACGATGGTGAATTGTCGCAGCAGCCGATCAGCCTGTGGTGGCAGAGCCAACATGTACGACAATTCCGCCTAAGTTGCTGAGATAGAATGAGCAGACTTTGCGGGGTATTCATCGGCATTATGCGTGCGGCAAATTCTTACGAAAGCGCTCGAAACGCGACATTATTAGTGCGGCTTTGGTGCGTGTGCGGCCGACAACCTGTCGCACTTCCACGAATGCGGCGAAGTGGGCAAACTGGCGAAGTGCAGTGGCTTTCGCGCAACCGGCACACGCTCGTTCCTGATCATGCCAACGTGACGAGTTTCCCGTGTCGCTCGTCATCTGGGGTAGCGCCGCAGATAACTGTCGCATACGGCGGAACATAATTGATTCCCTGAAGGTACGGCGTGACCAACGCTGCAACTCGATCGACTGCGACAATTCGACGCACAGCGATGCGACCTCTGTTTCACCGTGTCGCTACTCTTCCCCATCGCGTTACAGTTCGTGCGCACGGTTTAGCCACCGTGTTTAAGCCACGCTATTCTTTCAACGTCGTAACCGACTGTTTGCGACTTCGTAATATTGAATCACTCTTTGCATTGGTGACGGGTCGCTTTAGGTTTTTCAATTGGCCTTGATGCGAAAAGCACGCGATAATTTTGGTGGCGTTAGGGGCCCCTGGCGGATGTAGACGATGTGTGCAGCATTGCAAACACCTAACGACGATCCTCAGCGCACGTGGCTGCCGGCGGCGCGCGACGCAAAGATGGTGGCAGTGTCGTGGTGTGCGATGGTATGCATCGCCTTTGCGCCGCTGCTGCTCTATAGCGCCGGGTGGTCGTATCGCCCCTGCCTTCCGGCGACCGTGGGCTCGCTTCGTAGCGAGATGGGCGTTCAACACGTTTCGAACGTCCGGCGCGGTCGCAATCGTCAGCGGTTTTCGACGGTCGCTCAGGTGCTCGAACCTTCGTGCCGCGATAGCGAGTTTGCAAACTTGGGTTCGAAGCCCGAGGTTGACGCGTCGGCAGAATTGCTCCTCGACGCCACTCGCTTGATTCCTCGTAGTAACGCGCGTTCGACCTTGCGGTCCGAAGTGTTGCTCGCCGAGCGCTTTCCCTCGCAATCGCTGCCTTTGCGTTGCTAACGCACGCTTCACGCGCGTCGATTCGCTTTTCATTCCCCAAGTGCAAACAGCCGGCCGCGGCCGCATATGGCCATTCAACCGGCAGATATGGTGTGACAACATCGGCCGCGCGAGCCGTGGAGCTGGCGCGAATGCGTCGACTCATCGATATTTGTGGAGTTTTAACAATGTTCGTGACCCTCGTCGGTCGAACCGCCTTGCGACGCCCCTGGCTCGCCGCGCTGTCGGTCGCTTTTGTGGCGGCGGTGCTGGCGATTATTTTCGAAATGGCTTGGAAGCCCGCTGCCTCGCCGGCCGGTCGCGTCGTGAACGCCAGCGATGAGATCGAGCATGCTGAAGATTCGGTCATGCACGTTGAAGGCGTGCATCCGCGTGCCGGTGGGCTGCCGCGCGTCACCAGCCAGCCCGGCTCGGTGCACGCGTTCGAGTACGCCGACCTGTACGCCAAAGTCTCGGGTTACGTCGTCAAGCAAAACGTCGACATCGGTGATTACGTCCATGAGGGGCAGGTGCTGGCCGAGATCGACTCGCCGGAGCTGCGTAAAGAACTCGAGCGCGATCAGGCCTTGCTCGAGCAGTCCAGGGCGCACGTGATCCAAATGAAGTCGCGCGTTGCGGCCGCCGTTGCCGAGCGCCAAGCGGCCGAAGCCTCGGTCGCTCAAGCGCAGGCCGAAATCAAGCGCGACGAGGCGCGCCGCGACTTCCAGTTCAAACAGTTCCACCGCATTCAAGATCTGTTCAGGCTCAAGAGCATCGACGAGCGGCTGGTGGACGAAAAAGAAGACGACTATCACGCAGCCGAAGCGGCCGTCGAGGCGTCGCGCGCCAAAGTGGCCACCCAGCAGGCGCAGGTCATCTCGGCGCAAGCCAAGATCGAGCAGGCCAAGGCCGACGTGGTTGACGCCGAGGCCGAGGTCCGCGTCGCCGAAGCGGCGCTCGACAAAGCCAAAGTCTTTGTCGCGTACTTGCAGCTCATCGCTCCGTACGATGCGGTAATCACGCATCGCGGTTTCCATCGCGGCGACTTTATCAAGTCGGCCGACCAAGGCGCGTTGGCGCCCATGTACAGTATCGCGCGCACCGACGTGATGCGCATCGTGTCGCAGGTGCCCGATCGCGATGTGCCCTACACCAATCCCGGAGACCCGGCCGAAGTCGAGATCGACGCTCTGCCCGGTACGAAATTCGAAGGCAAGGTCTCGCGCATTGCCCGGGTCGAAGATGCCCGCGTGCGCAGCATGCGCGTCGAGATCGATCTACCCAACCCCGAGGACTTGCTACGGGCGGGGATGTACGGCCGCGCCACCATCCAATTGCAGGAAGGCGCCCGCGGCGCCGTGCTCATCCCTTCGTCTTGCCTCACCGGATCGGCACGCAACGGCGTGGCCGCGGTCTACGTGGCTCGCGACGGGGTGGCGTATCGCACCGAGGTCGCGGTCGGCTCCGACAACGGCGTGAACGTCGAAGTCCTGAAAGGCCTCACGACCGCCGACATTGTAATTACGAACAACAACGGCAGCATCCACGATCGCACTCCGGTCGAGGTGGCGCTGGCGAATTCTTTGGCGCCCGCTGCACTGCCGACCGCCGGACATTAACGATCCTTCCAACGCTTTGCATCGATACGGCTAATCACCGAACGAACACGATATGAACGGACTGATCCGCGCGTCGCTGCGCAACCCTTACGCCGTCACCGTGATGGCGTTGACCATGTTGTTGATCGGCGTGCTCACGCTGACCATGATCCCGATCGACATTTTGCCGGTCTTCAAGAGCCCGGCGGTTCAGGTGCTCACCTTCTACGGCGGTATGCCGGCCGAAGGTATGGAGAAGGACATTACCAATCGCATGGAGCGCTGGGTGGGGCAGTCCAACGGCCTGAAGCGGCAGGAATCGCGATCGATCGTCGGCGCGAGCGTTGTACGCAACTACTTTCAGGGCGACGTCGATCCCAACGGCGCGCTCACGCAGGTTAACTCGCTGGCACTTGCGGCAGTGCCGCAGTTGCCGCCTGGCACGCTGCCGCCGGTCGTGTTGCCGTTCGATCCCACGAGCAGCACGCCGGTGGCCCTCGTGGCGCTCGATAGCAAGTCGCAAACCGAGTCGATCCTGTACGACGTCGGCCGCTACGAAGTCCGCAGCATGATTATGAGCAATCCGGGAGCGGTTTCCCCGGTGGTGTATGGCGGCAAGATTCGCGCAGTGATGCTGTACCTCGACCGAGTGCGCATGCAAGCCCGAGGGTTGTCGCCGTTGGATGTGATGCACGCGATGGACCACTACAACGTGTTCCTGCCCACCGGCAGCGTGAAGATGGGCGGCACCGACTACGCGGTCGATTCGAACTCGATGTACAAGTTCGTCGATCGCATGGGCGATATTCCGCTCGAATCGCAGAAGGACCAGATGTCGTTCATGCGCGACGTGGCCACGCCTAAGGACTCGGCCTTCATTCAGACAAACATCGTGCGCGTCGATGGCCGCCGGCAGGTGTACATTCCCGTCTACCGCCAGTTGGGCGCGAGCACGCTCAAGGTGGTCGACAGCATCCGTCAAAACCTGGCCGATATGCAGGCGCGCCTCACGCGGCCGGGTATCGATCTGAAGCTGGTCATGGACCAATCGGTGTACGTCCGGTCGTCGATCTCGGCGTTGGTGCAGGAAGGTGTGTTGGGGGCAGTGCTTTGCTCGTTGGTTATTCTGATGTTCCTCGGCGAGTGGCGAATGACGGTCATCGCGATCATCACCATTCCGCTGTCAGTGCTGGGCGCCATCGTGTGCCTGTACGCCACGGGCATGACCATCAACGTGATGACGTTGGCCGGCTTGGCGCTGGCCATCGGGCCGCTGGTCGATAGCGCGATCATTTGCCTTGAAAACACGCACCGTCACCTGGGCTTCGGCATCGAGCCGAAAGAGGCGGCGTTCCTGGGCGCCAGCGAAGTGGCGATGCCCGAGTTGGTGTCGACCCTATGCACTTTTCTGGTGCTCGCCCCCTTGGCACTGATGCCGGGCATGGGGCAGTTCCTGTTTCGTCCGATGGCGTTGGCCGTGGCCTTTGCCATGATTTGCGCCTACTTGTTGTCGCGATCGCTGGTGCCTTCGTTCAGTGCGATGATGCTCAAATCACACGCGCATGACCACGGACACGGCGAGCACGACGGCACGCCGCGCAAGCCAGGCATGCTCGCCCGGGCGTTCAAGCGCTGGGAGCGCGGCATCGATTGGGTGATCGCCCAGTACTGCAAAGGGCTCGATTTCGTGCTCCGGCACCGCTGGCCGACGATCCTGGGCAGCTACGCGGCGCTCGCGGCCGTGATTGTGCTCATCGGACCGCACCTGCGGCGCGAGTTCTTTCCAGAAGTCGATGCCGGGGCGTTTGAAATGACGGTTCGAGCGCCCAGCGGCACCCGCATCGAGATGACCGAGCAGATCATCGCCGAGGTTGAAGACTTCATCCGCAAAGAAATTCCGCACCACGACCTGAACCTGATCGTCTCCGAATTGGGTGTGACGCCTGATTGGTCGGCCGCCTACACGCCCAACTCAGGTCCCATGGACAGCGTGATCAAAGTACAGCTCAATCCGCATCGTTCGCATTCGTCGCAATACTATGCCGATCATCTGCGCCGCGGGCTGACCAGCGATCAACGGCTATCGCAATTGGAATTTGCGTTCGACACCGGCGGCATGATCCGCGGCGCGATGAACGAAGGCAAATCGACGCCGATCAACATTCGCGTCACAGGCAAGAATATGAAGCAAGGCTACGAAATCGCCGAGCGACTGCGCAACGAGCTGGTCAAGGTGCCCGGGATCGTCGACGCCCGCGTGGTGCAGCGCATGAATTATCCGCAGTTCACGATCGACGTCGATCGCTCGAAGGCAGCCGACATGGGCCTGACGCAGGAAGACGTGATGCGCAATGTGGTGGCGGCGGCGAACTCGAGCATCTCGTTCAACAAGAAGAATTTCTGGATCGACCCGGTCAGCTACAACCAGTATTTCGTCGGCGTGCAGTATCCCGAAGAGGACATCACGTCGATCGATTCGCTGTTGGACATCCCGATCACCGGCCCCAAGCAAGCCACGCCGGTGCCGCTGCGGTCGTTGGCAACCATCTCGCGCACGAACGTGCCGACGGAAATCGGTCATGTGAACATTCAGCCCGCCATCGATTTAGCGATGGGGGTTTCGAGGCGGGACCTGGGGCACGTTGCGACCGACGTGGCGGCCGTGATCAACAATTTCGGCAAGCAGCTCGATCAAGGCGGCTGGGCGCCATACGATCCGGCGCATCTCGACCAGAAGACGATCATCCCGGGCTCGAAAATTGAGCTCAGCGGCGAATACTCGCGCATGCAGGACACGTTCTACAATCTAAGCGTAGGCCTGATCCTGGCCACGTTGCTGATGTACTTCCTCATGGTCGCGCTCGATCGCTCGTGGATCGTGCCGCTGACGGTGATGCTGGTGGTGCCGTTGTCGCTGGCGGGCATTTTGCCGCTGCTGTTGCTTACGGGCACGGCACTCAACGTGCAGTCGCTGTTGGGCATTATCTTCATCGTGGGTATCAAAGTGGCCAACACCGTGCTGATGACCGACTTCGCGCAAGAGTTGCGTCGCCACGAAGGGCTCAGCCCCACCGAAGCGATTCGCAAAGCGGCATCGATCCGTGTGCGGCCGGTCACCATGACTGCGCTGGCAGCGTTCTTCGCAATGATTCCCGCGGCAATGGCGATCGAATTGGGCAGCGAAGCCAACGCTCCATTGGCGCGTGCCATCTTGGGCGGATTGCTCGCCGGTGAGCCCGCGACGCTGTTCGTTCTTCCGGCGCTCTTCTCGGTGTTGGTGCGCAGCGATGCCACCAAGCCCGATGTTCGCTACGAACCGATGCACGAAAATCATCCGGAGCCTGCACCTGAACCGGCTTGATGCGCCTGGTGCTTTTCGAGGGGTAACTGCAAATGTCCGAATTCCCGGCCACATGGCGGTCGAGCAACGAGCCGTTATCGCCGCTCAAAGTCGCCGTCAGCGGCGCTGCCGGACAGATCGGGTACGGGTTGGTGTTTCGCATCGCGGCGGGCGGGTTGTTCGGTTCCGAGCAACCGGTGTCGCTCAGTCTGCTCGAAGCCCCCGAGGCAATCCGCGATCTGGAAGGCATCACGTTAGAGCTGAAGGATTGCGCCTATCCGCTGCTGCACGAGCTGCGGCTGTCTGCCGAGCCGGAACAAGCATTTTCCGACGTCGACTGGATCATACTGCTGGCGGGAAAATCGCTGAACTACGATGGCACTTCGCGGCACGACTTGCTGCATATCAACGGTCCGTTGTACGAGGCCCATGGCCGGGCCATCAACATTGCCGCGCCGCGCTCGCGTGTGTTGGTGGTCGCCGAGCCGTGCAACACGATGTGCCTGGTCGCCATGTCGCAGGCGCCGAACGTGCCGGCCGAACGTTGGTTCGCGCTCAATCGGCTCGACCGCATGCGTGCGACCGCGATGATCGCCGAGAAGGCGGGCGTTCCGGTGCAGGAAGTC
>DASZPI010000934.1:0-2207 GCA_035550355.1 Pirellulales bacterium | reverse complement strand
AGCGAAAAGATATCGGGCTCCTCGATCAATCGATCGCAGCCGGCCGGGTTCAGTTCGAGTTCCCAAGAACCAGGGTCATCGTGCCCGTTGGTGCCGATCGAGTTCGGCACGTTGTAGTGGAACAGCTTGCCGATGCGACCGGCAAAGTACCCCGACAGCCGAAACGCCTGCGGCAGGCTGTGCTGCTTCGGTATGGTCTGCCGAAAGACTTGTGCGTTGGCCAGGATGCCGGTGCTGTTGGGGGACAAGCCGGTGAGCATCGAGTTGCGGCTCGGCCCACACAGGGGAAACGTGCAATACGCGCGGTCGAACCGCACGCCGCGGGCGGCAAGGCGGTCGATGTTCGGCGTCTTGACCTGCGGATCGCCGTAGCAGCCCAGCCGCGTGTTCAGGTCGTCGGAGATCAGAAACAGCACGTTCGGCCGGCGCGTCTCGGCAGCGGGCGCAGCCACGGCACTCAACAACCAGGCGGCGCACACGAGCACATGGCGGCGAAACATCGGCAGACTCCTTCGAGGGTAGCGGCGATTGCGCTCCCCCAGGCTAACTCGAGCCGGCGCGACGAACAATCGACCGCCGCGTTATGCCGCTGACCGGGCATGGCGATGCCCAAAGACTTCCAACGCCAGCGGGAACGTTGTCAGCAGGCCGACGACGACCAACGTCCAACCGGCCGCCTTGCGTTGCTCTTCGGTCAAGTGCGAGGCGACCAGCAAGCCGATGCCGGCGCCCAGCATGGCGCGCGTGCCCGCGACCAGGCCCAATTCCGGCGGTGTGATATGAAGTTCGTGCATGGCGGGCCTCCCATTTCTGGAAAAGGTATTTGCATCAGCAATCGGCGGTGCAATCGCTGTTCCCTAGCGCAAACACCAAGCAAAACAATCACGACACCAGGCAAGGGGGAAAACACGAAACGGTCAGAAAGTGTTTCGAGGCCCCCTTCGTGCTTTCAGCTTATCGTGTTTTCGTGATCCCGTACTGAACGACACGACTCATGCTCGCCGCTTTGCGCTCGCCCCGCGGGGGCGTAGAATGTTCGACTTTCGGCACTTCCGGCACCTACCTGCACCTGCGAGGGCGCTTTGCTTCGGACTCATACTTGCGGCGAACTGCGCCGCTCGCACGTCGGTCAACACGTCACGCTCGCCGGCTGGGTCGACAGCTACCGCGATCACAAGGGGCTGTTCTTCGTCGACCTGCGCGACCGCTACGGCAAAGCACAAGTGACGTTCGACCCCGACTGCGGCGCCGACGTCATGGAGCTGGCCCGCAGCGTGCGCAGCGAATGGGTGATCGCCGTCACCGGCAAGGTGATCGAACGTCCCGAGGGAATGACGAACCCGAAGCTCGCCACCGGGGAGATCGAGCTGCAAGCCACCGAGCTGCGCGTGCTCAATCGCAGCCTCACGCCGCCGTTTCTGCCCACGATCGCCGACCTGCCGAACGAAGAAATCCGCTTGCAGCATCGCTACCTCGACCTGCGTCGCGGGCGGCTGCAAGAGTTGATTGTCTTTCGCCATCGACTGGCCAAGCTGGTGCGCGATTACTTCGACCGGCACGGTTTCCTCGACATCGAAACGCCGATCCTCGGGCGCAGCACCCCCGAAGGAGCGCGCGATTACCTGGTGCCCAGCCGCGTGCATCCCGGGCACTTCTACGCGCTGCCGCAGTCGCCGCAGATCTACAAGCAAATCCTGATGGTCGCCGGCTTCGATCGCTACATGCAGATCGCGCGCTGCTTTCGCGACGAAGATCTGCGTGCCGACCGGCAACCCGAGTTCACGCAGGTCGACATCGAAATGGCGTTCGTCGAGCGCGAAGACATCTTGCAGACAATCGACGGGCTGATCGCTTATTTGATGCAAGAGATTCGCGGCGTCGAGATTTCGCTGCCGCTGCCGCGCCTGTCGTATGCCGACGCGATGGAATACTACGGTTCGGACAAGCCCGACCTGCGGTACGCCATGAAGCTGGTCGACCTGGGCGACCTGGTCGCCGACAGCCAATTTTCGGTGTTTAAGAACGCGATCGCCGGGGGCGGGCGCGTGCGCGGGCTCAACGCGGTGGGCGCCGCCAGCAAGTACAGCCGCAAGCAAATCGACGAACTGACGGCGTTTGTGGCCGACTACCGAGCCAAGGGGCTCGCGTTCTTCCGCGTCACGGCGACGGGGCTCGATTCGCCGATCGCCAAGTTCTTTACCCCCGAC
>DASZPI010000933.1:0-2466 GCA_035550355.1 Pirellulales bacterium | reverse complement strand
AACCGCATCGGTCCCTCGTTCCACTACGCGCGCATGGCACGAATCGTTTGGGCATGTCTTTTTTTGCCGATCGGCCGGGATTTTTCCAATGCTCGAGTCTCGAAAGTAAGAACTGGGCAGGTACGCCATTTGCGTAATGCCTGTTCAAGGAGTGGTTCCAGTCAGGCGCGGGGCCGGGTTCAGCAATCGTACGGACGGTTTGCAGCCGGCGGTATCGGGTGCAATTACAGCTCAGTTTCTGGAGGTTTTACCATGGTCAGACGAATCTTTTCTGCTCTGCTGGCCGCTCCTTTGGCGGCTGCGTTATGTGTCGGTCCTGAGGCCTTCGGCCAAAATGCGCCTGGCGGCCCCGCGGAGCCATCGGCTGGAAACCAGCCATTGCGACGCAACAGCTTCCAGCCGGGCAAAACGGTCGCGGAACCGAATAAAGTGATTAAGCCGATTCCGCTAACGGCCAAGGAACGCGATACCGCATTGGCTGGAATCGACCGGCACATTGTCGAGTCGATCACGCAACTGAAAGACAAAGTCAACAAGACCCTACCCGATGAATTGGGCATCCTGTCGAAGACCACGGGTTGGTCGCCCGAGAAGCAAAACGCCCTGCTGGTCGCGTTGCGAAACTCCGATCCTGCCGCCGTGTTTGAAGCGTGGGTTCAAGGCAATCCGCAAGACACGGCAGGCGCCGAGATCGTCGCTCGCCAGACCGAAGTGAAGCGCGACATCATGCGGCTTGAGCAAGACATGCAGAACCGCGGCGCGTTGACTCAGGACATCGACGCCCTGGGCAGCGCGATCGCCAAGATCACAGGCTCGACGCCCGCGATCAACGAGGCTGCCCCGTTGTTCAACTTGCTAAAGACCTGGGCCGAGGTCCGCGTATTCGTGCAAAACGCCACGCTCGAGCCGGGACCGACGGCGAAGCTGCCCACCGGCAAAGTCGCCTTGATCACGAACCCCGAGTTGCCGTTCGACCAGGTGATCGTCCTGGGTCCGAACGCCGTGATGCTTGGTAATCAAGGTCATGGTCCGCTGAAGGTCACCGAAGGCATCGTGACCGAAGCGCTTGGTCTGCCCGTGGTGCAGGGCCCGCCGCTGCCGGAAGCCGAAGGCCAGGAAATGATCGGCGGCATCATGCTGATCAATCCCAAGGCTTCGCAGGGGACGGTCAACTACCTGCTGAACGGAAATCGCTATGTGATGAATCCGGGCATGGCTCAACGTCTGCCTGAGGGACCGCAGTGGGTCATCGAGTACGACCGCGGCGACAACCGCGGCATGGCGACCTACACGGTCACGCCGGGCACCTACTTCTTCAAGCAAACGCCCGATGGCTGGCAGTTGTATCGCGAGCGCTTCGACGTGGTGATCGATAACTCGCAAAGCCGCCAGGAATTCCACTTCGTGTACCATGGCGAGAACATGACCGTGCCGGCCGGCGGAACCCTGCCGATCAGCGGCATGTATCCGATCGTCGTGCGGTACGACCGCGGCAACGGCGCCGATCAAGCCGCGAAGACGATGTACTTCAGCGGCACGGTTCAGGTTGGCATCAACCCGGCCGACAACATGTGGGACCTGTATCCGACGAACGAAAACCAGCGTGAGATCACCACGCTCAAGCTGTTCCAGTAGTTCGCCAGTAGTAGCAAGTTCGGACAGGCCGGACGGCGCGATCGTGCGTCGTCCGGCTTTTTTCATGCGCGCGCACCGGTGATTTGAGCCGGGCGCGCGAACAAACCGCTCCAAAGGCCCGTCGATTGCACGTCATCGCGGCATGCGATTCCTGGTCCTAGCCAGCGATTACGATGGCACGCTAGCGCACGATGGCCGTATCGATCCCGCGACTTACGCCGCGATCGAACGCTGCCGCGCCAGCGGTCGCAAAGTAATTCTCGTTACCGGGCGCGAGCTCGACGATCTTCAGCGGGTCTGCCAGCGGATCGATCTTTTCGACCTGGTCGTGGCCGAGAACGGAGCGCTGCTGTATTTCCCGGCGACGCGCGAAGAACGCGCTTTGGCTCCGGCCCCGCCCAGCGAATTTTGCGAGGCGCTGCGGGCGCGTGGCGTGCCGGTTTCGTGTGGGCGCGTGATCGTCGCCACCTGGGTGCCCCACGAAAAAACGGTGCTCGAAACCATTCACCAGTTCGGTCTCGAGCTGCAGGTGATCTTCAACAAGGGGGCCGTCATGGTGCTCCCGTCGGGCGTGAACAAGGCCAGCGGGCTCGAGTTCGCGCTGGCCGACCTGGGCCTGTCGCGGCACGAGGTGGTCGGCGTCGGCGACGGCGAGAACGATCACGCCTTCCTGGGCCACTGCGAGCTGTCGGTCGCCGTGGCCGACGCGGTGCCCAGCCTGGCCGACGCGGCGGACGTCGTGACCCGCGGCGCCGCCGGTGCCGGCGTCGTCGAGCTGGTCGAGGCGCTGCTGGACGACGACGCGCGCCGGTTGACGCCGCGGCGCCCCCG
>DASZPI010000932.1:0-2996 GCA_035550355.1 Pirellulales bacterium | reverse complement strand
TCGCTCATTCTGATGAATAGCGACTTCTTGCTCGAACAGGGCGAGTGCCTGGCCCAGCGCGTGGAGAAAGCCTCGACCGACATCAAGGCACAAATCGATCTGGCATGGCGCCTGGTGTTTTCGCGCCCACCCGAAACAATGGAACTCGAGCAGGCTGCGGCGTTCTTGCACGATCAAACCGCGGCCTTCAAGGCCGCGGCGCCGAAAGCGACGGCTGGCAAACCCGCCAAATCGCCCGGCCTGTTGGCGATGGCCAACTTGTGCCAGGCACTGCTGAGCAGCAATGAATTTTTGTACGTGGACTAACACGATGCATGTGAACAACCTCGGCTCGCGGCGGCACTTTCTTGCGACCAGTGCCATGGGTCTCGGCTCGGTGGCCTTGGCCTGCTTGTTGAACGACGAAGGCTTGCTCGCTTCGCCCGACAAGCCCGAGTTGGAGCCGAAGCGCTACGACCTGCTCCCCAAGCCGCCGCATTATCCGCCGCGCGCCAATGCGATGATCTCGTTCTTCATGCAAGGCGGTCCAAGCCAGATCGATTTGTTCGACCCCAAGCCCGAGCTCGATCGACTCAACGGGCAGAAATTCACCGGCGAAGTGAAATACGATAGTGCTGCCCAGGCCAGCACCAAAATCATGTCGAGCCTGTGGAAGTTCAAGCACTACGGGCATTGTGGCATGGAAATGTCCGAACTGCTGCCGCACATCGGCAGCGTTGCCGATGAAATCTGCTTAGTGCGTTCGATGCACACCGGCGTAAACAACCACGGCTCGTCGATCTTCGCCATGAACACCGGCCGCATCCAGCCGGGTCGACCTGCGCTGGGTAGCTGGTTGACCTATGGTCTGGGAACCGAGACGCAGGATTTGCCGGCGTTCGTCGTGCTCACCGACCCTGGCGGAGTGCCGGTCGAAGGGGTGCTGAATTGGTCGAACGGCTGGCTGCCCTCGTTGTACCAAGGGACCGTCGTGCGGCCACGCGAGCCGCGCATTCTGAACCTTGACCCGCCAAGTTATATGTCGGCCGACACGCAGCAGCGTTATCTTTCGTTGCTAGGTTCGATGAACCAGCAGCACCTCGAGCGCCACCCTGGCGAGTTGGATCTGGAAGCTCGGATCGCAAGCTATGAGCTGGCAGCGCACATGCAGACCGCCGCCAAAGAGGCGATCGATATTTCACGCGAGAGCGAAGCAGTACACAAGCTCTACGGAATCGACGATCCGAAGACCCGTGAATTCGGCACGCGGTGCCTGATGGCGCGGCGGCTCGTCGAACGCGGCGTGCGCTTTGTGCAGATTTGCACGGGCAACCAGGACTGGGACCACCACCTGTTAATTCGCAAGAAACTGCCCGAGCAATGCCTGCGAACCGACAAGCCTTCGGGGGCTTTGGTGCGCGACCTGAAGGATCGCGGGCTGTTGGATACGACGCTTGTCCAATGGGGCGGCGAAATGGGCCGCCTGCCCGTCATTCAGAACGACAACGGCGAAAAGGCCGGTCGCGATCACAATACCTACGGCTTTAGCATGTGGATGGCCGGCGGCGGCATCAAAGGCGGCATGACTTACGGTGAAACCGACGAGTTCGCCCATCGCGCGGTCAAAGACGTGGTGACACACTGCGACTACCACGCGACCTTGCTACACCTCTTTGGCCTCGACCACACGCAGCTCACCTACAAGCACAATGGTGTCGAAAAGAGCCTGGTCGACGGCCAGGCTTGCCACGTAGTGAAAGAGCTTCTGGCGTAATCGGCACGCCTAGTCTTTCAGCTTGAACAACTGCTTAAATGCGTCGAGCAGTTGATGCGGAACTCCCTTGCGCGATTCGTCGCGCAGCGACTCCAGCGGTGGGTGCAAAAGCTTGTTCAGCAGTCGATCGAACGACTGCGTAATCTCCTCGCGGCTGCGCGGATCGACCGACGGCAACCGGTTAAACAGCCGCCGCAGCTCATCCTCTTTCACTTGCTGCCAGCCCTCGCGCAGCCGCTTGATCATCGGCGCGGTGGCGCGATGGTTCAGCTCGGCCATGAATTGCCGCGTTTCCTGATCGACAATCGCCAGCGCCCGAGGCAGTTCTTTGTCGCGCTCCTGCCGGTTGCGCTCGCAGGCCTGTTCGAGATCGTCGATCGTGTATAAGTACACGTTCAGGCATTGGCCGATCGCCGGATCAAAGTCGCGAGGAATCGCCAAGTCGAGCACGAACAGGTCGCGCTGATAGCGGCGGGCTTCGATCTCGCGGTAATCGTCGAGCGTTACGATCGGCTCTTCGGCCCCCGTGGCGCTGATCACCAGGTCGGCCGCGGCCAAGGCATCGTGCAGCTTTGACCACTCGATCGCCTGGCCTGACCAGCGAGAGGCAAGTTCCTGGGCGCGCTCGAAGTTGCGATTCACGATCGTCACCTGCCGAGCGCCCTCTTCGGTCAGATAACGCAGCGTTTCTTCGCCGGTCTCGCCGGCGCCGATGACCAGAATCTGCTTGTCATCGAAGCGCTCAAAAATGTTCTTTGCGAAATCGCCGACCGCAACGCTGCTGATGCTCACGCGTTTTTCGTTGATGCTCGTTTCGGTCGCGACGCGCTTCGCCACGCGCAGCGCCGTTTGAAACACCTGGTGCGTCAGCGGGCCGACGCTCTGCTGCGCGGCGGCCAGCTCGTAGGCCTGCTTTACTTGACCTGAGATTTGCGATTCGCCGACCACCATGCTGTCGAGGCTCGCGGCCACGGCGAACAGATGGCGCACCGCCTCCTCGCCGCTGCATTGGAATAGGTCGTTGAATACCTCGTCGAACTTCAGGCCGTGAAACTCGGCCAAAAACTGGGCGACATCGCGAGGCGTGGGTCCGGCTTCAGGCTCGTCGTAAGCCGTGTATACCTCGACCCGATTGCAGGTCGACAGCAGCACCGCCTCGGACTTCGGAAATCGGCGGCGCAGCTGATCGAGCGCTTCGGCCGCCTGCTTGACGCTGAACGCCAGTCGGCCGCGCAGCTCGACA
>DASZPI010000931.1:0-4807 GCA_035550355.1 Pirellulales bacterium | reverse complement strand
CGGCCAGCTCGCCCAGCTGCACGCAATGGTCGAGAGCCTGTGTCGCCGGACGCGCCCCGGCTCGCAGCACGACCTGCCCGACGTGTTGTTCCGCCTGTACACCGACCTGCTGGAGGCCGAGATCGGCGAAGAGCTGGCGCGCGATTTGGTCGAGCGGACCCGCGCGGCGGCGGCGCACACGGGACTCAACGACCTATTGCTGATCAAGGCACACCTGGCGAGCACGATCGAAGACGAGCTGCTGTGCACCGGTCCGCTGGCGATCGATCCCGGCCGCTGCCGCCGCGTGGCGCTGGTGGGCCCGACCGGTGTCGGCAAGACCACCACCATCGCCAAGCTTGCGGCGAACTATCGGCTGCGCGAGAAGCGCAAGATCGGTCTGATCACGGTCGACACCTATCGGATCGCAGCCGTCGAACAACTACGCACGTATGCCGATATCATGGACTTGCCGATGCAGGTGGTGTCGACGCCGCGCGAAATGCGGCAGGCGATCCGTTCGATGAATCACCTCGAGCTGGTGCTGGTTGATACGGCCGGTCGCAGCCCCAAGGACGACGTCAAGATTCAGGAACTGAAAGCGTTTTTGGCCGAAGCCGAAACCGACGAAGTGCATCTGGTGCTTAGCGTGGCCGCGGGCGCCAGCACGCTGGAGCGAACGGCCGAGTGCTTTGCCGACGTGGGCACCACGGCACTGGTGCTGACGAAGCTCGATGAAGTGGTGACCTTAGGCCATGTGCTGCCGATGCTTCGCGCGCGGCAGTTGCCGATGAGCTACGTGACCCATGGCCAGAATGTGCCGGACGACATTGCCGTCGCCGAGCGGACTCGCATCGCCCATTTAATCCTGAGCATGAACGACACGGCGCGATGAGCCGCGTAGCGTGGCGCCTGTGCACCGAAATTTGCCATGACCGATCAGGCCAACGATCTTCGCAAACTTATTTTTCGCAGTCCGCGTGCCAACGTGGGACCGACCCATGCGCCGCCGCGCCTCGTGGTAGCCGCCAGCGGCAAAGGGGGCGTGGGCACGACCACCTTGGCGGTGAACCTGGCGGCAGCGCTGGCGCGCGACGGCAGGCGCATTGTGCTGGTCGATGCCGATTTCCAAAACGCCGACGCTACGAAGCTGTGTCGTGTCGAGGCCAGCGAAGGCATTGCCGACGTGCTGGGCGGCCGCCGCTCGGTGCATGAGGTGCTGGTGCGCGGCCCCGCCGGCGCGCTGCTGTTGCCTGGCGCGTGGGGGCGTCGCGAAGCGATTGACAGTTCGCAGCGCGCCCAGCAGCGACTGCTCGACGAGATCAACTGCCTGGGCGCTTATTTCGATTTTGTGGTCGTCGATGCCGGCTCGACCGCCAGCACCACCATGGCCCGCTTCTGGTCGGCTGCGGAGCGAATCGTGCTGGTGACCACTCCCGAATCGATGGCCGTGCTCGACACCTACGCAATGGTCAAATCGTTGGCCGAGGCCCAAAGGGCGCATTCGATTTGCACGATTGTCAATCGCGCCGCGTCGGCCCGAACGGCCGAAGCCATTCACCATCGTTTGGCCCAAGCCAGCCGGCGGTTTTTAGGACTCAGGCTCGAACACATTGGACACATCGGCGACGACGCCACCGTCGCCGCCGCCACCGCCGAGCTGCGCGTGCTGCTGGAAGTTGCGGCCGACAGCGCCGCGGCCCGGCAGTTCGAACACGTGGCGCAACAACTTTCCCAATCGCTCGCAGCCGGGACGAGCATCCAGCAGGCTGCGTGACCCGGCGCCGAACGAGGGCAGATTCTTCGCCGCGCATTTTCGGCGTCGGTTGCAACAAAAACCTCAACTTCGATCACTCGCAATGCCGATACTTAGATCAGACTGCCGTTGTCGACCGACCTGTCAAACTTTACCGGTAACGTTGACTTCAACGACCGGATAGTCCGACCGCCAACGATCGATCGACGACTCGCCGCGCACGATGTGCGGCGAAGAATCCGGGCCCTCGTGGCTCGGGACGCTAGCCGAACTGTCACGGAGGACTTCATGGCACTGATGGCCACGGCCGAAGACGTCACGCAAATCTGGGAAGCGTTCAAGGCCGATCCAACGAATCAGGATCTGCGCAATCGGCTGGTCGAAATGTACCTGCCGCTGGTCAAGTACAACGGCGAACGCATCTGGTCGCGGCTGCCCGAAGGGGTCGAGCTCGACGACCTGGTGAGCGCGGGCGTGTTCGGCCTGATGGACGCCATCGACGCGTTCGATCTGGGCCGCGGCGTCAAGTTCGAGACGTACTGCGTGCCGCGTATCCGCGGCGCCATGCTCGACGAACTGCGCACCATGGACTGGGTGCCGCGCCTCGTGCGATCCAAGGCTAGCAAACTGAACGAAGCGATCAAAACGCTCGAAACCAGGCTGGGCCGACAACCGAGCGAAATCGAGTTGGCCGCTCAGTTGCAAATCTCGGTCGCCGAACTCGAGAAGATGGTGCTCGAGGCCAATGCCGTCGGCCTGATCAGCCTGAACAAGAAGTGGTACGAGACCGACAGCTACAAGGACGTCCGCGAGATCGACATTCTCGAAGACAAAAAGGGCGAGGATCCGACGCGACGCATCCAGAAAAGCGATCTGATGCGGCTCGTGACCAAAGGCCTGAACCGCAACGAGCGGCTGATCATCATCTTGTACTACTACGAAGAGCTGACGATGAAAGAAATCGGCGCGACGCTCGACCTTTCGGAAAGCCGCGTCAGCCAGATGCACAGCTCGATCGTCCAGCGCTTGCAATCGCAACTGCACCGCCGGCGCCCCGAGTTTGGCACGTAGCGATCTGGCCCGATGTTCTGCCGGGCGATCGCGGGATCGTTCGGAGCTTCGACCGGCTGCCTTTCAGCGGCCATTTCGAGCAAGGCTGGGGCGACCTACCGGCTCGACGAGCGCCAGATAACGTTGTCGGATCCCGGCGTCGAAGGCCGGGTCGTCGCAGGCGCGTCGCTGCTCGGCCGCGCGTCGCGGGCCAGGGCCGCATACGATAATGCGGGCCAGGCGGGCGAATTGCCGCGGGCGTCGGTGACGCGGCTTTGCGGATCGATCAGGTTCGGCGCAGAGCTGGGCGTCGTGCGCAGGTGCTGATTCGTGTCGGGGATCGGCCGCATGCTCGAGCTGCCCGCCCCGTCGTCGCGGAAGGTCGACGGCGTCGAGCCGCTGCCCGAGCCGTTGGACGCAGGCGGCGGTGTTGTGCCTTGACTGGCCGGCGGAACCGCCATCGCAGGTTGCTGATACGTGCTCGACGGTGCGTAGGTCGCCGGCGGGGGCGAGGTCGCTGGGTACGTTGTGGAAGGTGATGTCGTCGCCGGATAGGTGGTCGGCGGCGCCGTGGTCGACGGCAGGTACGTCGTCGAAGGCTGGTAGGTCGTCGACGGTTGATACGTGGTCGAAGGCATGTACGAAGTGCTGGGCACCACTGGCGACAGCGACGGCGCGGGGGTCATTGAGGCGGGCGATCCAGCATACGCCGGACCCACGCAGGTCGAGCAGCCGGCCAGCGCGACCGGAGCCGCAACCACGGGCGACGCGACGACGGTCGGTGCAACCACGGGCAGGTAAGCCCGCGTGACCACGGGCGTAGCAACCACGGCCGGCGAATAGACCAGGCGGTACGAAGTGTACGGCACCAGGCGCGTCTGCTGCACGACCGACGTGCACGGCATCAGCGCGGTCCGAGCACACCCGGTGCACGGGTCGCCGGTCACGACCGGCCGATACGCGGTCACCGGCACGTTGACGACCTGCGTGCGGTAGCAGGTCTGCGGCACGTATTGAACGGTTTGCACTGCGCATGGTTGCGCGGTGGCGGGGATCACCGCCGCCGTGGTGGTCGTGTTGCCGCCACACCATTTATGGAACAATTGAGCCTCGGCAGTTGCCGGACCGATGCCGAGCGACGCGAGCGTGACGATCCAGGCTGTTGCTGTGGAACCGATGTATTTCATGGCTTCCCCTTCCCGAGTCTCAACACCGCGAAGTGTTCTTTCTCTATACACGAGCGGGCCTCAAGTTCGGCGAGCGAAACTTGAGCCAATCGCGCATTTGGTAACAAATGATGTCTGCGTCGTCGTTGCCGGTAGCGGCAGGACTACGGTTCGGGCAAATTTGCCGCTGCCGTCGGACGCTCGAACGGAAAAGTTTAGTGCGCCGTTGGCTGCGCGCGGCAGATCTCGGGCTTCGGTCGAGCGAATTTGGTCCGAGGATGCACGTTGCGCCGGCCGCGCAGCCTTTAACGCTCGCGCCGTCGCGCTTCGTACAGCTCGTACAACCGAAACAGCGTCTCGCGGACATCGCCTGGATGCTGCGCGAGCGACTGTTCTACGTCGACCGAGTTGATTCGGTTGTCGCGATCGTCGACCAAAGCACGCACAATTTCGTGCACCAATGCTAGCGTCGGCCGCGTGTGATATAGCACCGGCAACCTCACACCCAGCAAGGCAAAGGGCATCGCGTGTCGACGATGAGTCGTCAGCAGCAGCCCATGGTTGCGGCGCTTGCACCATCGCGCGACACGCCAGGAGCTGTAGGCGCCGAGCTGCTCGAAGCCGTCGATCGCAACCACCGGGGGGCGGCCTGGGGACGCAGGCAGGCGTGGTAGCATCGGCAGTCGCCGTTGGTGGCTGTGCAACTCGATCAGCACGGTTGCGTGGCCGGATTCCTCGAACCGACCGAGCATCGCGCGCAACAGCGTGCTTTTGCCGCTGCCGTGCGCGCCGACGATCTGCCCACGACCACCGCTCGACCAGAAGTTCGCGATCAATCGGTCGACCGATTCGTGCA
>DASZPI010000930.1:0-4349 GCA_035550355.1 Pirellulales bacterium | reverse complement strand
GGCACGACAGGATACCCTGGCACGCAAAACTGCCGCGGGACGGCGCGATCATGTAGGCGCAACACAAACAAGCTGGCGCCGACTAAGCCCAAAAAGATCCAGAACAGCGGCGCCGTGAATCGAACCAATCGTTCAAAGGCGTCGCGCTCCGGTCCGTAGACCGCAGCCAAGGCCACGATCGTCGCCGTGGTGATCGCCGCTTCGGTGACCAACGAGGCAACCGGAGTGCCAAGCCTCGGGTGCCAACGGCCCAACCAGGCAAACATGCGATGCTGCCTACCGAAGGCGTAGTACACCCGCGAGCCGGTCATCGTCATGCCGTTCATCGCTCCCAGGGCCGAAACACAGATCAGCGCGCTCACGGCACTCGCGCCCCACGGCCCGAGCGCCTGAGCCGCCAGATCGGCAGCCACCGCCTCGCTCGCTCGCACGCCGGCAAACCCCAGGGCGCGCAAAAACGCGATCGTCACCAGCACGTAGATTGCGGTGACGGCCAGAGCGCCACACACCAGCGCGCGCAATATATTGCGGCGCGGATCGCGCACCTCGGCGGCCACGTTGGGCATTTCGTTCCAGCCGCTGTAGGCAAACAACACCAGGATCAACGCCAGCGACCAGTTGCTCGGCCCGCCGATCACCAAAGGCGCAGCGAGCACTTCGCGCGGCGGCGCGAACAGCCCCAGCCCGATCACGATCAGCAACCCCGCCACCTTGGCGCCGGTCAGCAAGTTCTGCGTCCACGTCCCCTGGCGAACGCCGATGATGTTCACGCCGCACAGCAGCAGCACGGCGGAAAGCGCGTAGATCAACATGCTCGACCGCCCCAACGGCAACAATTCGCGCGCGTAGGCCGCGAATACGAACGCCATCGCGCCAACGCTGCCCGGGCGGATGATCCACAACTGGCACCAGGCGAACATGAAGCCCAGAACCCGCCCAAAGGCGCGCGATAGATATACGAAATCGCCCCCCTCCAGCGGATAGGTGGTCGCCAGCTCGGCGTAGCACAACGCGCCGGCCAAGGCGAACACTCCGCCGATCAGCCACACCGCGACGAGCTGCCAGGCGCTGGTCACCTGGCCGGCAATCAACGGGCTGGCGCGATACAGCCCCGAGCCAATGATGATGCCGACAATCAGGCTTGTCGCATCGAGCAGCGAAAGCCGTGCACGTGGTTGGGCCGTTGGATTATCCACGCCGCCGAATGTAACCCAACAAATCGATGACGTCAGCGCCCGTCGTCCGCTTCGCCGCGCAGGTCACGAAGAATGCGCGATGGATACTCGCCGTACCGCTTGTCGGGTGCATCGCCTTTGTTGGGCAGCGCAATAATGACTTCGCGCACCGGCGCTGCCTTATCCTCGATCGCGTAGATTGCATTCAGCGCCGCCATGACGGTGAACACGTCGTTGGTGCGCCAATCGGCCTTTTGCACCAGCAATGCCAAGGCGGGCTCGACATGTTCGGCACTGCCGAACCGCACTAGCGCCTCGGCGGCCGCAATTTGCACGTCCGGCGAGGAATCGTCGAGCAGGCCAACCAAAGCGTCCTGACTGTCGGCCGTTGCCAACAGGCCGCGCATGAGGTGACCGAGCACCGCCCAATAGCGCACCGCCGCATCGCCGTCGTGCAAGCGCGGCTTGAGCTCGGCCAGGTCGCTGGGATCTTGCGACGATGCCAGCTCGGCGGTCTCGAACACCCGCTCCATGGGATACTTGTCGGGATCGTGCCCCATGTCGTACGGAGTCGAACCGGCGCTGCGGCGATGCATCTCGCCCTCGGGCAAAAAGCCGACATCGCGAATCGTCAGCGTGTGCGCTCGCAAGGCCGATGCCAGCCGCTCGCGCGTCTCGGCATGCTGGGCGTCGCCGGCCAGGTTGTGCACCTCGTCGGGGTCGCCTGTCAGATCATACAGCTCTTCCGCAGGTTTGGTCTTCCAGAAGGCGGCTTGTTCGTCGCTCAGCTTGCCTTCATGGAATAGCCGATTCCACACGACCGTCGTGGGAGTGGCCCACATGTAGGCCAGGTGCTGGCCGTAGATTTTGTCGGGCCTGTAGTTGCGGATGTATACATAGCGGCCGTCGGTGGCGCAGCGCACCAAGTCGTAACGCTCGTCCATGCGGCCGCGGAAGCCGAAGTTGTACGCGCGCGGCGAGGCTTGGAACTGTCCCAGAAACGCGCCCCCTTGCATCCATTCGGGCGGCTCGATGCCCGCGAGGCTGAGCACCGTGGGAGCGAAATCGACAAAGCTCACCAGCCGATCGCTCGAGCCGCCGACGGTGTAATCGTCCGGGCGCAGATGCGCGAACTTTTCGGGGATGTACACGATCAACGGCACGTGCAGCCCCGACTCGCGCGGCCAGCGCTTGTTGCGCGGCATGCCCGAGCCGTGATCGGCAAAGTAGAACACGATCGTATCATCGGCTAAGCCGGCTTTGACCATTTCGTCGAGGTGCTTACCGGCATCGGCATCGGCTTCGCTGACGCAGTCGTAGTATTGGGCCCAATCCTGGCGCACTTCGGGGGTATCGGGATGATACGCGGGCACGCGGACCTTGGCCGGGTCGTGCACCGCGGGATACGGACGCTTGCGGATTTGGCTTTCGTGGCTCTTCGTGCAGTTGAACACGGCAAAGAATGGTTGCCCGCTTGCCCGGTTCTTCCAGTGGGCTTTACCCGACGACTCGTCCCACACTTGGCCTGGTTTTTTGAGGTTGTAATCTTCCTTTGAATTATTGGTGCAGTAGTAGCCCGCTTCGCGCAGGTACTGCGGGAACATCTGCTTGCCCGCCGGATAGGGCACCATGCTGCGCATGTGTTCGGCGCCGGTGCTCGGCGGATACATGCCGCTGATAATGCAGGTGCGCGCCGGCGCACACACCGGAGCATTCGACCAGCAATGCCGATACACCATGCCGCGCGCCGCAAGCGCGTCGATCTTGGGCGTGGTGGCGAACTCGTCGCCGTAGCAGCCCATGTGCGGGCCGTGGTCCTCACTGCTCAACCACAGGATGTTCGGCCGCGCCGGCTCGGCGGCGGAGACCGCTGTAATTGACAGCAGCATCAGAAGCACGCCGCCCCAAAACCGTCTCCCGCCGGCAGACCCTAGCGGCGCAGCCGCCCGGTGTGAGTGAGGCGTAAGCGACGCATCGCCCGCTGGTCCCTCATCCGGCCTTCGGCCACCTTCTCCCGGAGGGAGAAGGCCTGGCGTCCGCGTCCACACGTAGTGCATCACTGCGCCCCTTTCTTCTTCGCGCCGGCTTTTGCGCCCGCTTTCACCCCCGTTTTTCCACCCGAGGCGCCGGGTGGGTCTTGTTCGGGAACTTTCAGTTCCGTGCGCAGCCGCACAAGTTCGGCAGCCAATTCTTTTTGAACCTTCGCGTACTGCGGGTCGTCGTACACGCTGGTCAGTTCGTGCGGATCGGTCTGACGATCGAACAGCTCCCAGTACTTGGTATCGGCATCGTAGAAGTGGATCAACTTGTAACGATCGGTCACGACACCGTAGTGCGGACGCACATGGTGCGGCGTCGGCCATTCGTAGTACTGGTAATAAAAGCTCGTGCGCCAGTCGGTTGGCGCGCTGCCCGCCAATAACGGCACCAGGCTGCGCCCTTGCATGTCGCCGGGCACCTGCACGCCGGCAGCTTCGAGAAACGTCTCGGCAAAGTCCACATTCGAGACGAGTTGTCCGTTCACGCTGCCCGGCTTGGTCACCCCCGGCCAGCGGACCAACAGTGGCGTCCGCAGCGACTCTTCGAAAATCCAGCGCTTGTCGAACCAGCCGTGCTCGCCGAGATAAAAGCCCTGGTCGGCCGAGTAAACCACGATGGTGTTGTCGGCCAATCCTTCTTGCTCGAGCGTTTCCAGCAACCGGCCGACACTTTCATCGACCGCTTTGACGCACGCCAGGTAATCGTGCATGTAGCGTTGGTAGCGCCAGCGCACCAGGTCGCGCCCCTGCGGGTTCGAAGCCCGGTACTTCTCGTTGCGCGGCTCGTAGTACGCATTCCAGGCCTTGAGCTGCTCGGCGGTCAGATTCTTAGGCGCGACCAGCTTCACGTCGCGCTCGGTCATCGTTTCGGCAATGGTCATGTCCTGATCGCGCTCGGCAATGCCGCGACCTTCGTAGTCGTCGAACAGCGTTTCGGGCTCGGGGTACACCCGATCGTTGTCGAAGCCCAGGTGGCGCAGCGCCGGCTCCCACTCGCGGTGCGGCGCCTTGTGCTGGCACATCATCAGAAACGGCTTCGTCTTGTCGCGCCCCTTGATGAGCTCGATCGTGCGGTCGGTGATGATGTCGGTCGTGTAGCCTTCCTCTTTGATTTGCTGGCCGTTGCGGATCATCG
>DASZPI010000929.1:0-19825 GCA_035550355.1 Pirellulales bacterium | reverse complement strand
CCATGGAATCGATGCCTGGAACATCGAAAAGCACAGCATCCGGCGTGCCCTGGCCAACGCGGATCGAATCGTCGCGGTCAGTCAGTACACAGCCAATCGAATCGCCATCGAGCAAGGCATCGCGCCCGATCGGATCTCCATTCTGCCGAACACTTGCGACCCGAACGTCTACCGCCCCGGCCCGAAGCCGGGCTATTTGTTCCAGCGGTATGGTCTGCCGCCGAACGCACGGGTGATCATGACGGTTGCTCGGCTCGACGCCAGCGAGCGCTACAAAGGCTACGACCAAGTGATCCGAGCGCTGCCGACCGTTCTACAGCACGTGCCCGAGGCACACTATCTGCTCGTCGGGCGAGGCAGCGATCGCGCGAGGATTGAACGCTTGATCGAACACGAGGGCGTAAGCGGTCGCGTCACTCTGGCTGGCTTTGTGTCGGACGACGAATTGCCCGACCATTACCGGCTGTGTGATGTGTTCGTCATGCCCAGCCGCAACGAAGGCTTTGGCATCGTCTATCTCGAAGCGATGGCGTGCGGCAAGCCGGTCGTCGCGGGCAATCGCGACGGATCGGTCGATCCCCTATGCGGCGGCGAGCTGGGTGTACTCGTCGATCCCGACGACGTTGGCGAGATCGCCGAGGCGACCATCGAAATCCTTCGAGGGACGCACCCGTTGGCCGTGCTCCGGCAACCCGACGAGTTGCGACAACGAACGATCGACCGGTTCGGACCACAAGCATTTGCCGAACAATTGCAGGCCATTTGGACCGAGCACTTCCCGAACTCGAGGTCGCACCCGCTTGTGAGCAAGACCGTTGACCAATCCCATTAAGGCGATCGTGACGCCGTCGCTCGATCCCAAGTACGGCGGACCGAGCGTCTCGATTCCGGCGTTGGTCGATGCGATGCACACGATCGATTCCACGGCAAGACTCTATGCGGCGGGGCCTTCTTGGCAGGGCGAGCCATCGTGGCCGACGTACGTGCTTCGCTATCCCGATGCGCGGCCTTTGCGGCTGCGCCGCTCGCCGCAACTGCGCGCGGCCTTGCTCCGCGATGAGTTGACGATCGTTCATCACCATGCCCTTTGGTTGCCAACGCTTGGTTACAGCCACCAGGCTGCCCGGCGTCACCGTTGCCCGCTGGTCGTCAGCCCGCGCGGAATGCTGTCTCCCTACGCGCTTGCCCGGTCGCGTTGGCGAAAAAAACTTGCCGCATGCTGCATTCCTCCGGGCGCCCTGCGCGATGCCGCGGGCTGGCACGCTACCAGTGACGACGAGGCCCGCGACATTCGTCAGGCCGGGTTCCACCAGCCGATCGTCGTTGCCCGCAATGGCGTAACCGTGCCCGCATGGCACGAAGCCGTCGATCGCCACGGCTGGCACGAGCGCTATCCGCAGCTCGCCGGGAAGCGTGTGGCGCTATTCTTTTCGCGCCTGCATTCGGTCAAAGGAATTCTTCCGCTGCTGAATTGGTGGAGCGAATCGAAAGCTACGAACGATTGGCACCTGCTCGTTGCTGGAAGCGCCGATGAATACACGCTCGACGATCTCGCCGCGCACGCCGCTCGACTAAAAATATCCGGGCGCGTAACGCTCGCCGATCCCGTCGGTCTGGCAAAGCCCTATCCGCTGGCCGAGCTGTACATCCTGCCGAGCGCGTCCGAAAACTTCGGCCTGACCGTCGCCGAGGCGCTCGTTTCGGGAGTGCCGACGCTCGTTTCGGCCAATGCGCCGTGGCACGAAATCAACGGAATCGACGCCGGCCGTTGCGTGCCGCTGGACGATTTTCCCAAGCAGCTCGACGCGCTGTTGCGCCGATCGCCCGACGAACTGAAAGCCATGGGCGGTCGAGGGCGAGACTTCGTAAGGTCCACGTTTTCCTGGCAACAACAGGCGCGGTTGCTGCTGGAGTTTTACGACAAACTCGTTGCTGCGGGCTAGACTTGCTGAATGGACCTGCACTCGATCACCCCGCTGGTGCTGACCTACAACGAGGCGCCGAATATCGGGCGCTGCCTCGGTCGTCTGCGCTGGGCGCGCGAAGTCATCGTCGTCGATAGTTTCAGCACCGACGCGACCGTCGCGATCGCCGGAGAGTATCCGAATACGCGCGTCGTGCAACACGCCTTCGACGATTTTGCCGACCAATGGCACTGGGCGCTCGATCATGCGCAGATCGGCACCGAGTGGGTGCTTGCGCTCGATGCCGATTACGTGGTCACGCGCGAGTTCGTTGACGAAGTATCGCGATTGGCACCCGAGCCGAGCGTGTCGGCATATTTCGCGCGGTTCGTGTACGCCGTGATGGGACGGCCCGTACGCGGCGGCGTGTATCCGCCGGTGGCGGTTCTCTTCCGTCGCGACCGGTGCCGCTACCGCCAGGATGGCCACTGCTATCGGCTCGTCGCACAACACGGCGAGACGCGCACGCTCGAAGCAAGGCTCGTGCACGACGACCGCAAGTCACTCGCCCGCTGGTTGCAGTCGCAGGCCGGTTACATGGAGCAGGAGGCTGCGAAACTCCGCTCGGCCAAACGCCTCACAAAAGTCGACCGGTTGCGGTTATATACACCATTTGCGCCGCTGGCGGTGCTCGCTTACAGTTTGCTCATCAAGCGCGGCATCTTCGACGGGCCGGCCGGCTGGTTCTATGCGTTTCAACGAGCCGTCGCAGAAGGTATTTTGCAGCTCAAATTGCTCGAGCATCGCCTCGGCGCGGCGCCCGCCCCGCAGGTTAGCGAGCACGTGAACACGCCCATTGCGACCTCCGGAGATCGAACCGCTTGATTATCCTCGGAATCAATGCCTATCACGGCGATTCGGCAGCTTGCATCGTGGTGGACGGACGGCTCGTGGCGGCGGTCGAAGAAGAACGCCTGCTGCGGATTAAGCATTGGGCCGGCTTCCCGACCGAGGCGATCCAATACTGCCTCGACGCGGCTGGTTGCTCGGCCGCCGATGTCGATCACTTGGCGGTCAATCGCGACCCCAAAGCGAACCTGATCAAAAAGGCAATCTTCGCGATCCGCAAAGGTCCGTCGATGTCGCTGATCCGCGAGCGACTGCGGAACGCCGCCAAAATGCGCGATGTCCGCCAGCAGTTCTGCCAACATTTCGGATTGACGACCGGCGGCGCGAAGCCGCAGATGCATTATGTCGAGCACCACGTTGCCCACCTGGCGAGCGCGTTCTTGGTTTCGCCGTACGATCGCGCGGCGTGTGTGTCGATCGACGGCTTCGGCGACTTTGTGGGGGCGATGTGGGGCCTGGGCGAACACAACTCGCTGCGGATCGACCAGCGCGTGTACTTTCCGCACTCGTTGGGACTGTTCTACTTGGCAATCACGCAGTTCCTCGGCTTTCCGCACTACGGCGACGAATTTAAGGTCATGGGCCTGGCTGCCTACGGCAGTCCGAAGTACATGGCTGAAATGCGCAAGCTTGTCCATCTGCTGCCGAACGGGGGATTCGCGCTCGAGCTCGACTGCTTCCGGCATCATGGCGAAGGCGTGACGATGACCTGGGAAGGTGGCGCGCCGACGATCGATCCGGTGTACTCCGGTCAAATGACGCAGCTCCTTGGCCCGCCACGCTCGCCGGAGCAGCCGCTTGAACAACGGCACCGCGATCTGGCCGCTTCGATGCAGGCGATGTACGAGGAAGCCTTATTTCACGTGCTGAACCATGTGGCTCGTACGACCGGGGCCGATCGGCTCTGCCTGGCCGGCGGATGTGCCATGAACAGCCTGGCCAATGGCAAGATCGTCCTCAACACTCCGTTCCGCGAGGTGTACATTCCTCCCGCCCCCGGCGATGCAGGCGGCGCGATCGGAGCGGCGTATTACGTGTGGAACTGCCAACTGCGGCAGCCACGATCGTTCGTGATGGACGCGCCGTACTGGGGGCCCGAGTTCAGCGACCAGGCCGTTGCCCAGGCCGTCGAGCAATGCGCCCTGCTGCCAGCGCAGGCCGAGATCGAACGCCTGGACGAGGCAGCGCTTTGCCGGCGAACTGCCGAGGCGATCGCCGCCGGCGAGGTGGTGGGCTGGTTCCAGGGGCGGCTCGAATGGGGCCCCCGGGCGTTGGGCAATCGCAGCATCCTGGTCGATCCGCGTCACGCCGGAATGAAGGACATCCTTAACAGCCGGATCAAGCGCCGCGAGTCGTTCCGACCATTCGCCCCAGCCATCCTCGACAGTTATACGGGCGATTATTTTGAGCAGCAGCAGCCCGATCCGTTCATGTCGAAGGTGTACAAAATTCGTGCGGAAAAGCGGGCCGACATTCCAACGGCTGCGCACGAGGATGGCACCGGACGCCTTCAAACCGTCTCGCAAGCGGCCAATCCGCGTTACTGGCGGGTCATCGACGAGTTCCGCCAGCTCACGGGCGTGCCGATCGTGATCAACACATCGTTCAACGAGAACGAACCGATCGTCCATACGCCCGAGCAGGCGATCGACTGCTTTTTGCGGACGAAAATGGACGTGCTCGCCATCGGGCCGTTCTTCTGCCGCAAGCGACGGTAGTTGCCGGCAGTCCAAACTCGGGCAGCAAAACAACGGCCGGATCGGACGCCGCCCTGTGCTGCCTACGACCGGCATGACCACTGCCCTGCGCTAGGCCGGAGCTTGGCCCGCCACAAGGGCATGCTGCCGTCTGCCCCTTGCCTTTCCGGAAAAGTCCCTATGATTGGCATGGCCTACATGTCACATGCACCACAGGGCAGTCTCTGCGACGCGAAATGCTTGTTTTTCGTGAAACTTTTTGCTGATTTTAACCAGCCCGGTTAGACTGGCGATTGGTCGCAAAACGGCAATTCTGGCACTCGCTTTTCTCGTCATCGCATCGGCACGCAAGCGGCCGTTCGCAGGCCGCTTTAAGGAGTGATCTCGCCACATGGTTCAAACGGCTGAGCGGGTCGAACTTGAACAATCCGCCCCGATCGAAGCTGCCGGCAGTGGCGACTTTATCGCCGTCATGCTGCGGCGCAAATGGATCGTCTTTTTGGTGACTGCCGTCGGCGGCGGGTTGGGCTATCTGTACTACAGCAAGGCCGAGCCGGTTTATCGCTCGTCGGGCCAGGCGCTGATTATCCACAAAGATCCCGCGATCCCGACGCGAGACCAGCTCAAGGCCAACGAAACCCAGGTCAGTACCGATCTGCTTTCGACCGCTGTCGTGGTGGTCCAAAGCCCGCTCATTCTGGAACGCGCCGCACGACTGCATAACCTCGGCAACTTGCGCACCTTTAATTCCACCGACTCGTACGCCGTGGCGGCCGGGATTCGTGGCGGACTGAACATCGGTCGTGGCGGCGATACGATGACGACCGAAAACGCCAACGTACTGAACGTCAGCTTCCGAGGCCCGCATCCCGACGACTGCCAGCAGGTTGTGGCAGCGGTGCTCGATGCCTACGAGAGTTTTCTCAGCGAAAGCTCGCGCAACTTGGGCGACGAAACCTTGCAGCTAATCGCCAACGCTCGCGATATCGTCGACAAGCAACTGCGCGAGAAAGAGATCGAGTATCGGGAATGGCGTAAAAACTCGCCGCTGATGTTCTTCAGCAATGAAAGTGGCAAGAGCGTCCACTCGTCTCGTCTGGCGACTATCGAAACCGAGCGATCGAAGCTGCGGCTGCGCAGCACCGAGATTCGCGCACACATCCAAACCATTGAAGACGCGCTTCGCGAAGGAGTCGTGCTCGACGCCTTGCGGCTACTCGTCGAGCGTTCGGGCGCGCGCGGGCCGGACAACAATCGCAGCGGCACCACCAACATCGTCGAGCAGCAACTCTTCCCGCTGATGGTCGAGGAGCAATTGCTGATCGAGAGCTTCGGCCCCGACCATCCAAAGGTTAAAGTCGTTCGCAAGCAAATTCAGGTGTTGCAAGACCTCGTGATGGGCGGCAAAGGCCGGCAACAGGAAATCAGCTCGCCGGGCCAGTTCATGCAAGTGTACCTCGATTCGTTGAAGCAAGAGCTCAAGGAACTCGACCAGCACGAGCACCAGTTGACCGACGAATTCGAATTGGAACGCGAAGCCGCGAAGGAGTCGATGAATTACGAGCTTCGCGACGAGCAATTCAGGTCTGAAATTGGCCGCTGGCGAAAGCTATTTGAAGAGATTGTCGGCCGCCTGCGCGAGCTCAACTTTGTGAACGACTACGGTGGCCTGCGGATGCGGGTCATTTCGAAGCCGGCGATCAGCAATCAGAAAGTCGAGCCGGTGCTCACACGCTCGGTGGCGATCGGCGCCGTGTTGGGAATGATCGTCGGTATCGGGTTGGCGTACCTGATCGACCTGGCCGACAAAAGCTTCCGCACCCCCGACGAAATCCGCGGTCAACTGCGGCTGCCGGTCATTGGCCACATTCCGGTCATCGATCCTGCTTCGATGCGCCGCCGCGACCGCAAGGCAATTGCCGCCTCGAAAATCGACGAGATCATCGCCTGCTACCATCGACCGCGTTCAACCGTGGCCGAAGCGTACCGCTCGGTGCGAACCGCGCTGTATTTCGGCACGCGTGGCGAGGAGCACAAGGTGCTGCAAGTGACCAGCGCCGATGCCGGCGACGGCAAAACCACGCTCGCCGCCAACCTGGCGGTCAGCTTTGCCCAATCGGGCAAACGCGTGTGCCTGGTCGACGCCGATTTCCGCCGCGCCCGCATGCACACCCTGTTCGGCTGCGAAAATACCGTGGGCATTTCCACCGTCATGGCCGGCAGTACCGAACTGCCTGATGCGATTCGAACCACGGCGGTGGAGAACCTTTGGCTGCTGCCGTGCGGTCCGCGTCCTTCGAACCCATCGGAGTTGCTGACCTCGCACCGGTTCAAAGAGCTACTGGATGTGCTGCGCGGCAAGTTCGATACGATTCTGATCGACACGCCGCCGCTGTTGGCAGTCACCGATCCGTGTGCCGTGGCGCCGCGCGTCGACTCGGTGCTGCTGGTGATGCGAATTACGAAGAACGTACGACCCAATGCCATGCGGGCCAAGGAAGTGCTCGACGGCCTCGGCGCAAAGGTCATCGGCGTCGTCGTCAACGGCGTGGAAATGCGACGAGGTTATGGACACGACAGCGGTTATCGCCGATACGGCGCAGGTGGCTACGGCTACCGCGATTATGACTACGGCGATTATTACGACGAGGACGAGACTCGGTCGTCGCGCGGCAAGTCGACGCCAACGCCGCCCGCCACACCCCAAGCGTCCGCATGAACGCGTTGCGCCGCTCCCAACCGCCATACGACTCCCGCCTGAACGGCCTGCGGCCGCAGCGCGCCATGTCGGCAATGCAAGCGGTGCGTCGAATCTGCGCGGCGGGCGCCATGAGCACCACACTGTTTGCCGTCTCGGGGTGCGAGAACCGCTCGTCGGTGAGCTACACGCCCTCGGGAGCTTCGATCGAAATCGAGCAACAGCCCATCGATCTGGCGCCGTTTGGCGAGGCCAGCCTGTCGCAGCGCTCCAGTTCGCGCCCCAGCGATTCCTCGGGCGATCTTCCGTCGAGCGTACCAACGGTGCCTACCGCCGAGAGCTCGCTCGAGGTTGTCGGCGGAATCATTCAGGACCAACTGGCGGCGATTCCCAAAGGCCCGACCACGTTCGACGAAGTGGTCCAAGTCGATAATGCCTCGTTCGATCGTGCCTTGGCAGCGTTTCAGCAAGGCAAGGTCGACGAGGCCATCACCGAGGGCAGCAAAGCCATCGCGCAGAACCCCGATGACGTGCGCGGCTACGAACTAATGGGCCTGTGCTATTCGGCCAAAGGCGAATTCTCGCGCGCGGTTGCCAATTTCGACGCTGCGATTCGACGCCAGCCGAATGCAGCAGGATTGTATGTCGAGCGCGGATCGACCTACATCAGGCTGCGGCGCAATACGCTGGCCGTTTCCGACCTGACCAAAGCCGTCGAACTTGCTCCGGACAATCTTGCGGCACGCGTTTGGCGGTCGGTCGCCAACCTCAACAGCCAGCGCCTGCGCGAAGCGATCGACGATGCAACGGTTGCCTTGAAGATGAACGACAAGATCGCCGACGCCTACTTCATTCGTTGCCTGGCCTATTTGCAATCGGGGCGGATCGACGACGCTCGGCGGGACTACGAGGCCGCGGTTCCGTTGGGCCTCGACGAGAACTCTCGCAAAATGGTTGAGGGCGTGTTCGCGAAGAAGTAGCTCTGTGCGGACGTCTCGCATGTCTTGCCGCCGCCTGGTTCTAGGCCTGTTCGCGGCGCTGATCGTCGCCGCGGTTGCCTGTACGGCGTGGGCGCCAATGGCACTTCGCGCCGTGGTTGCGGCGCTCGTCATCGACGAGCCCATCGAGCATGTCGACTGGGTCGTTCCCCTGGGCGGCGACCGGGCATGCGAACGCGCCGCAGAAACGGTGCACGCGCACATCGCTGACCGGATCCTGCTGGCTCGAAATTATCCATCGCGGTTGGTGCGTTATGACATCTTGCCGAGCGGCGAACAGTTGGCGCTCGATCGGATCACCGCCGCCGGAATACCGGCCACCGAGGTGGACATCGCCCTGGGCGAGGCGCGGACTTATAACGGCTCGCTGCGCGAGCTCGCACGCTGGCTCGAGCAGCATCCGCAGACGACGGTCGCGATTTATTGCTCGCGTCTTGAAGGTCGCCGCCTGGCTTTGATCCGATCGCGGTCGATGCCCCCTGCCCTTGCCGAGCGCGTGTCGATTGTCGCCTTGCGCGACCGTGACCTCGACGAGTCGTGCTGGTGGCGCAATCGCGGCAGCTCGAAGCGGGTGTTAAATGCGTGGATCGAACTGTCGCTCGAAGCCTTGTTCGGCGAAATGCCACCGGAGCCCGACAACTGGGATCCCGATCAATATGAGCGGGGATTGCATTGATGGCCTTCCACCGACGCGCTCCACGCCGAGGTCGGCGAGTTTTGGTGGCAATCCTGCTGCTGGCCATCGGCTTGCTCGGCGTTTACCTGGCCCGCGCAGCGATTTTGACGGCAGCTGGCAGGTGGCTCGATCTGGCGGAAACTCCTCGTCAGGTCGAGGCGGTGGTGGTTCTACCCGGAGGCGTAACGACGCGGCCATTCGCGGCCGCGGCCCTCGTACGCGCTGGCCTCGCGCAGCGGGTTCTCGTACCCCAGTCGTTCCGCGATGCCGAAGCCGTCGACGAGCTGTCGCCGGCTGACGACTTCTTGCTTCGGCAGGTGTTGCGCAAACGCGGCGTCCCCGATGGCAAGATCGTGCTGCTGGAAGGGAGCAGTCAAAGCACGTCGAGCGATGCGCAGGCTGTGGCTCAATGGCTGCTGGCCAATAACGTCGGTTCGCTGGCGGTGGTGACCAACGGCATGCACAGTCGACGCACGCGTTGGATCTTTGAAGACACGCTGCAAGGCATGTCGGTGAATCTGACGATCGTGTCGGTGCCGAACGACGGCTTTGGCCCGGCGAACTGGTGGCGAGTGCAGGATGGCATGCGCGCCTACACGACCGAGCTGCTGAAGTTGTGCGCCTACTGGCTGCGGTACCGTCATGGACTTTTGTGGACGGCACTCGTCGTTGCCGGGATCGTCGCCATCGCGGCCGCGGTTCGATCTCGGCGCATTAAAAAAGCCGTCGGTGCTATGAAGAGCACCGACGGCTGAAAACGTCTCTCGGCAAGCGGCCCGCAATGAGCCGCGGCGATTTTTACTTCGCAGGCGGAGCCTTTGACGACTTCTTTTCCTTGTCGTCCTTTGCTTCACCCTTGTCGTCCGAGCCGGTCGAGCCGCTCGAGCTGGCAGTCGGCTTGGCAGGAGTCTTTTCCGGCTTCAGCTTCGAGATGTCGATGTCCGGACGATAGCGCTTCAACAAGTCCTCGGCATCCTTGCGGTGGGCAAACGGGCCGTTCACCCCGATCGCTTGCTGCAACACCTTGATCGCTTCATCGAAGCGGTTTTGCTGGATCAGCACGTTGGCCAGATAATAAGCCGTATCCGAGCTGGCCTGACCGACCGAGATCGCCGCACGCAAAGCCTGTTCGGCCTCGGCGGAGCGTCCCATTTTGTAATAGATCCAGCCCAACGTGGCGGCCGCTTCGACGCTCCGCGGATTGGCCCGGGCGTTCACTTCGGCAATGCTCACGGCCCGATCGTGCTTGGCCTTTTCGTCGGTCCCCTTGGCTTCGATCAATGCCAACGCCAGGTTGTTGCTGGCAAAGAAATCGGCTGGGTTGCGATTGTACATATCGGCGAACAGCCGCTCGGCTTCGCTGTAATTGCCCTGGTACAACGCCACGAGACCACTGAGGCGCTTGAACGCGTCCGACTCAGGATCGGCGTTCACCGCCGCCAAGGCGTGCTTAGCTGCATCCTCGGTCTTGCCGTTGAGCAGCATCCACTGCGAAACCTGGGCCTCGATGGCGGCCTTGGCCTTGTTGTCCTTGACCTTGCCCCCTTCGGCCGCATCGATCGCTTCCTTGAAATACTCCTCGGCCGTCGGCTTCTTGTCTTCGTCGCTCTGCTGAGCGGCCAAAAGGCCAAGCGATACCAACGGATACTCGATCGACGAATCGAACTCGTACGCCTTTTCGAAGTGATCGCGGGCGGCCTCGCGATCGTCCGAGAAGAATGCAGCGCGACCGAGGCGCTGCTCGGCCTGGGCCTCTTGCTTCTTGTCATCGCCGGCGGCTTCCAACCATAACAGCGCCGACGACTTGGCCTTGGCCCAGTCTTGCCGCAGTTCGTACACACTGGTCAGCCCCTGGTACACCTGCCGCGTGAAGCGTTGCAAGGCCGGGTCCTTGGGATTCGGCGAGAATACGCCCGGCGCCAGCGACAGCGCCTTCTGATACTGCAATTCAGCGTCCGACAACCGCCCTTCGGCAACCGCCAGGTTGCCAAACAGCAGCGGCACTTCCGGCGACTTATTGTCTTCCGAATCGGCGGCGGCTTTCTCGAGCGTTTGACGCGCCAGATTCGTCAACTGCGCTTGGTTTGTGGCGAACAGCATTCGCGCCAACAGCACTCGTGCCGGCGGCAACGACTTGCTCTTGGCCTTGGCCGCTTCGAGCAGTTCGAAGGCCCGATCGCCGTTGCCTTCTTGCAGCGATTTCCAGGCTTTCTCGAGGTCGTCGGCGGCCGCACCCGTGAACTTCGGGTCGAGCCCGAACACGTTCAACTGATTTTCATCAAGCTTCGCAAAAGCCGTGCTGGCTACGCTCAGTGCAACGGCCACGGCCGCCGACCATCGGCCGAAGGCGGATCGAACGGAGCCCGAACGTGGTTTGGCGTCAGATAACGCTGGAATGAGGCCCAAAAACGGCATGCGAGGTCTCCCGAGAGTACGGAGAAAGAGAAGACTGAAGTTTGAATGACAGTGTTTGGAACGCGACGCTAGTCAGACCCACCCGTTGCATTTAACAGCATGATGGCACCCCCGTTCAACGGTCTGAACGCACAAAAATGCGAATTACACGATCGTCCCTGGCGGCGCCAGACGCGCGAGCGACACGATTGTTACCGCCGGCAGAACTTTCTTACTTAATTTGTTGAAATCGCCGAAAATGTTCGGCCGCCTTCTCGGGCATGCCCAACTGCTGGTACACCTCGCCGATCAGCCGATGGGCGTTCCGGTCGTCGGGCTTCGACTTCACTGCCGCCTCCAGGTCCATGAGCGCGTCAAACCACTGACCATTACGGGCGTAGAGATCGCCGCGGCAGTACCGCAGGTCCGGGTCATCAGGCCAGATTTTCAAGCCCAGGTCGGCCAGCGCCATCGCCTGGGGAACGCTGGCCGGCGGGAAGTCAACGTACGAGTGCGCCATCTCGCTCATCAGCCGAGGCACGCGCGGATTCACCTGGCGGGCACGGTTCAGATAGGTTTGGGCCGAATCCAGCTCGCCACGATCGGCCGCATCGATCGCAAGCAACACGTTGACTACGTCCAAGTTGCGATTGCGACCCAACGCGGCACGCACCACGCCACGTACGATCTCGGCTTCGGCCCCGTCGGCCTTCAGCCCGTTGATCAGCCGGCGCAACAGCAACTTGCTGGTCGGGTCGTATTCGAACGATCGAATCAGCAGCGCCTGGTGGTCGGCCATCTTGGCCTGCGGCAGCCGTCGCAGCGATTCGGCCCACGTCAGGTACACGCGGCCCAAGGCCACAGGGTATCGCGGGTCGGCACTGATCTTGGCCCCTTTGTCGAGCACCATCGCCGCGTCGCTGAATCGCTCGAGAAACGTCAACGCCTCGGCGGCGAACAGCCGTGCCTCGTGATTATCAAGATCTGCTTCTTCCAGGTTGCTGTAGTATTCGAGCGCCTTCTCTGCGTCGCGGCGTCCCTGATCGCGTTGCCCTTGCAGCACGTGCACTCGGGCCAAGGCAATCCATAGCTCGGGTCGTCCACTGGCAGCGGCGCTGAAATGTTCCTCGGCTTGCTTCAATCGGCCCGAAGCCAAGTACAACTGCCCCAAGAATGCATGGGCGTCGGTCGCCACCTGGCCGCGTCCGCGTACCGCGCGCAGCAGGTGGGCCTCGGCAAGCTCGACGTTCGCACTGCCGCCGGACGGATCGCGAAGCAATCGGACCGCCTGCCACAAATGCGCCGGGGCGAAGCCTTGAGCATCGCGAGGCGCAAGCCCCGACATGATGGCCATCGCTTCTTCGAATTTGTTCTCCGCCTCGAGGGTCTTCGCCATGTTGTAGCGAAATACCTCGTTTTTCGGCTGCAGTTGGACCAGGGCGCGATAGTAAACCTCGGCAGCAGAATACTGCTTGCGCTCGAAGGCATCGCGGGCCGCCTCGTAGTACTGCTGTGTATCTTTGGTCGACGATTGGCCGACAATCGGAATGGTCGCCAATCCGGCAAACAGAATCGCCGGCGTCCCTTGGAACAGGAATCGCCATTGAGCCTGCGGCCACCAACCGATAATCAGGTCGAGAACCCAGCGTAGCAGTCGGCCGGTTTCGACCAGCGGCCGAAAGATCAAGGCCACGATGACCAGCAGCCAGTTTGTTCGCGCCGATCGGCGCCGAAATCCGGTCGCGAACGAAAACACCCATCGCTGCAATTGCCGCAGATAGATGATCGGCATCATCAACGTTTGCACGATCATCGAGACGAGGCCGGCCAACGAATCTTCGATTCGCCGCCACCAACTCTTTCGCCATCCGCGGTAATTACGACTCATGATTCCAGCCAGGCTCACGGGCAGCGATGCGGTCTCCGGCGCGCAAGCGCCGACCGGCAACAAAGTTCATCGTAAGCCGCTGCCGAAAAACGGTCAACGAACCGCCGCGCCAATCGGTTTTAGCGCTGCAATCGGCTCGACCGGCACAGCCCGCACGCCCCGACGCTCATCGCACAGAAACTCATTTGACGATCCACGCAGGGCTATCGAGAATACGAAGCTCGCCTCTGCCCGAAGCCACGTTTTCCGATTTAACCCAGGCTTTTCATGACCCGACGCGCGCTGATCACCGGCATCACCGGGCAGGATGGCAGCTACCTCGCGCCGCTGTTGCTGGAAAAGGGGTACGAAGTTCACGGCATGGTGCGACGATCGAGCACCGAAAGCTTTGAGCGGATCGCCGACCTGGCCGATCGGGTGACGCTGCATCAGGCCGATCTGCTCGACCAGCTCTCGATCATCAACCTGGTGCGCGACGTGCGGCCGCACGAGATCTATAATCTGGCGGCGCAGTCGTTCGTTCCCACAAGTTGGTTGCAGCCGCTGCTCACCGGCGAGTTCACGGGCCTGGGCGTGACGCGATTTCTTGAAGCGATCCGCTTTGTCGATCCATCGATCCGTTTCTACCAGGCCAGCAGCAGCGAGATGTTCGGCGCCGTGCTCGAGGAGCCGCAGAATGAACGCACTCCGTTTTATCCCCGCAGTCCCTACGGAGTTTCCAAGGTTTACGGGCACTGGATCACGGTCAACTACCGCGAGAGTTACGGGCTGTATGCCTGCTCGGGCATTCTGTTCAACCACGAGTCGCCGCGGCGCGGCAAGGAATTCGTCACGCGCAAGGTCACCGATGCGGTGGCACGCATCAAGCTTGGCGTGCTCGACAAGCTCAAGCTCGGCAATCTCGAAGCGACCCGCGATTGGGGCTTCGCCGGCGACTTCGTCGAGGCCATGTGGCTGATGCTGCAACAGCCCGAGCCCCAGGACTACGTGATCGCCACGGGCATCAAGCATTCGGTCCGCGAATTGGTCGAGCTGGCCTTTGGACATGTGGGGCTCGATCCGTGGAAGTACGTCGAGATCGATCCCGCGCTATTGCGGCCCGCCGAGGTCGACCGCTTGCTCGGCGACAGCAGTTTCGCCCGTAAACAGCTGGGCTGGAAGCCGCGCGTCGATTTCCGAGAGTTGGTGACCATGATGGTCGATGCCGACCTGGCACGCGTACGGCGCGAGACGGCAGAGCGCTAGGACCGTGACCGTCCGTTTTGGCTTGCAGTTCGCCCGCCGGCAGCAACGTATACTTGGAGAACGCCTCACGATTTCACCTACCGAGCGACAATGGCATGCCCCGCTGGTTGCAACTCCTCCTTCCGTTCGGCTTGGTACGCGCATGGCAACTGCGCGATAACCTCGTCGACCTTGGCTTGAGTCGCGATCGCGCCTGGCAGCTTGCCCGCCAGCCGCGCGTGCCGGCCGAGCTCAAGCAATGCAACCTGAACCTGTTGCCAGCCGGAGCGCTGACGCGCGTCGACGCGGTGGTCGACGTTGGCGCCAATCGCGGCGAATGGACGGCGCTTGCACTGAAGTTCTGCAACCCGATGACCGTGCTGACCGTCGAACCCGATCCGAAGCTCGCCGGCGACCTGCGCGAGCGCTTCGCCAGCGAGCCACGGGTACGCGTGCTCGAAACTGCCGTTGGGCAGGCCCGCGGGCAGGCGACCTTTCATCGCATGCGCAACTCGGTGAACAATTCGTTCTTGAACCCCGCTCCCGAGATGGCAGCTAGGCTACCGAATGATCTGGCAATCCAAGACTCAATCGAAGTGCGCGTAAGCACGATCGACGAGCTCACCGCCGCGACGCCACACATTTCCGTCTTGAAGATCGACGTCGAAGGCTTTGAACGCCAGGCGCTGCTGGGTGCCGAGCAGACGTTGGCAAAAACCGATTTCCTGCTGCTCGAAGTTCGCTTCGAGCCGTTTTACGAAGGGCAATCCGATTTCTTTGAGATCAACCAACTGCTGAACGCCCGCGGGTTTCACCTGTCAAACTACTCGCCGCCCCAGGGAGGATCGAAACGCGCTTTGTTTGCCGACGCCTTGTATATCCACAAGGATCTTGGATGAGGCGCTTGGCAGCATCGATCCGTCGCTGGATTGGAAGGCATCCAGCCGTTTATTCGATCGCTCGACCGGCAGCGACCGTTGTGCAGCAGTTTCCTTGGGTTTGGCCGCGGGGAGTGATTCCCTCGGCTGCCGAGTGGATCGCAAGGCAACAACCCCGCCGTGGCTGGTACCACGCACGGCAGGGGCAGTGGTATCGCGAAGCTTACCCCAGCTCCGTGCGAGCTCTCGCGGCCCCACCCTCGGATGGCCCACTGCTCGAGCCGTTCCGCCAGTGCAACGTGCGCCTCGTGCCGAGTGCCGGGGTGTATTGTTTCCGCGGCAGCCAGTTGTTTTCCGACGAGGGGGCGATCCTCTCGCCGGACAATCGTCTGTTCGGCGAGTTTGTGCACCATTTCGATACGGTGGGGCTAAGGCAGGGACCGTACTTCAAGCCGTTCCGTACATTTTCTCCTCGTGTGTTGCGCCGCAACGAGTGGATCGCCCTGCTCGCCGCCCCCGAGGCGCGCAATTACTACCACTGGCTGTTCGACGTGCTGCCACGGCTACACCTGCTCGCGCCTTACCGCGACGTGCTCGAGCTCTACGCCGTCCCGCACGGACTATCTTCGGTGCAGCGCGATTCGTTGCGGCTGCTCGATGTTCGGCCTGAGCAGTTGCTCGAGTTGAAACCAAACCAGCGATTGTACTGCGAGCGGCTGCTGGTGCCTTCGCTGCCAGGCAGCGAAGGCTCGACGCCGGATTGGTCGATCGAGTTCTTGCGATCGAACTTCTTGCGATTTGCGCCCCGCGAGTCGGGCGAGCCGCGGCGAAAGATTTACATCTCGCGCGTAGCAACCCAGCGGCGACTGGTGAACGAGGCCGCGCTCGTCGAGCAGCTCACGCAGCACGGATTTGAAGTGATCGATCCGGCGCGACTGTCGTTTACCGAACAGATCGCCTGTTTTCGGCAGGCATCCATCGTCGTGGCAGTCCACGGAGCGGCGCTGGCGAACCTGGTATTCGCTGACAACTGCCGGGTCGTCGAACTGTTTTCGCCCGATTACATCCGCCCCGATTGTTATTTCACCTTGTCACGGCAACTGGGGCACGATTACCGCTACACTCTCGGCAACAGCGTTCCCGGCCAATGGGGCGATCTGGAAGTCGACGTTGCCCAAGTCGTTCGCCTTGCGACCGAATGATGTGTCACTTGCCGCGATACTTCATGAACGGCAGCTCGACGACGACATAACTCAACCAACAGCAACCGACGATCGCCGGAAATCCCACGACGATTGCCGCTAGCCGCAAGGTCATGTTTTCAACGCCGGCGACCAGCGACATGCGTACGTGAATCAGCGGCTCGTGCAGCAGGTACAACGAGTAGCTGCACAGCCCGCACGCGCCGACCCACGCGATCGCATATTTCACCACCGGCTGTCGCACCGCGTGAAACCACGGTTCGGCAAGCACCATACCCGACAGCGGCCATAAGGTCAGAACGGTCAGCAGGCTTCCGTTGAAGCAGAGCGACCAGGCCGACTCGGAGTCGAACGATTGCCAGCCAAGGCCCAACAGCCAAGCTGCCACTCCCACGATCCACCAGGTCGCGGTGCGAAATAACTCGGGCCGTTTCGTCATTCCCTCCGCAAGCGCAGCACCGGCCAGCCATCCCGCCCACAGGTTCACAAAGAACCATTGCGCGGGGCTGGGCACCGGCGTCTCAACACACGTCGCCACGATCGCCGATGTTGCCAGACTGATGCCGCAGCCGATCGAAAAAGCACCGATCAAACCAACTCGCAGCCGCAGCCATAGCCATACCGGATAAATCAAATACAGCAACATCTCCACCGAGACGCTCCACAGCACAACGTTAATTGAATTGAAGGCAGCCTGGTCGAGCGCCTGCAAGTTCGCCGCGTGAATCAGAAAATCGCGCACGCCCAGCGATTCTCCGCGCAAGGCGACGATCGTGCACGAGAACAGCAGCGCGAACGCGTAGGTCGGATAGATGCGCCAGAAACGCCGCCGCGCATACAGCCTCAGGTCTAACGATTGCCGCCCGGTGCGCTCGAGGAAGCTGATCTCCGACAGGTGAATGCAAAATCCGCTGATCGCAAAAAAGAACGGCACCGCCCAGCGTGCCCCTGGGATCGCCACCCAGCGGAAAGCCGAGATTCCCGTCAGCTCGACGAGCGCGCCGGCCACGCCGTAGTGGTAAACAAATACCGACAACGCGGCCAAACCTCGCGCCAGGTCGATGGCCAGCAGCGATTGCCGCCGGCCCGGCTGGTGCAACTCCAAGGATGGGGGCGCAGCAGCGTCGTTGCTCGACCTCTTCGAGCGCAGGGCTCCAGCAATGATCGCGTCTACCCCCATGGTATCCCGCTCAACTGCCCGAGCTTGCGACCGGCGCGGCCGTGCCCGGCGCACTCGCGGCAAACGGGCTGATGCGCTTGGTGGCGACTCCCGAGGTGGCCAGGATGCGGTTGATCGCGTTCAAGAACGCCTTGGCGCTGGCTTCGATACTGTCGGTCGAGACGCCGCGGCCGCGATACAGTTGGCCGTCGTGTTCCACCTCGACCGTGACCTCGCCCATCGCATCCTTGCCCACGCTTACGCTGTGCACGTTGAAGTCTTTGCACACCACGTTCGTGCCGGTGATCTGCTCGATCGCCCAGAACAGCGCGTCGAACGGACCATCGCCGGCGTTCACGTCGCGCGTCACCACCTCCTCGCCACGCCGCAGCGACAAGCGAATGCTCGGCACCTGTCCCTTGATCGACAGCACACGGTAGTTCTCGATCGTCCACAACTCGGCCAGATCGCGGGCTTCTTCCTCGATCAGCGCGATTAGGTCGGCGTCGTACAGCTCTTTCTTTTTGTCGGCCAACTGCTTGAACTGATCGAATACGCGCTGCAACTGAGCCGCGTCGAGCTCGTAGCCCAAAGCCTTGGCCCGATCGGCCAGCGCCGCGCGGCCGCTGTGCTTGCCGAGCACCAGATCGGTCTTGGCCAGCCCCACGTCTTCGGGGCGCATGATTTCGTAGGTGGTGCGCTCTTTGAGCATGCCGTCCTGGTGGATGCCCGCCTCGTGCGCGAAGGCGTTGCGCCCCACGATCGCCTTGTTCCGCTGCACCTGCATGCCGGTGATCGACGACACCAGCCTGCTCACCGGCACCAGTCGACGCGTGTTGATTTTCGTCGTGCAGTGGTAGTAGTCGTTGCGCGTGCGCAAGGCCATCACGACTTCTTCCAGCGAACAGTTTCCCGCCCGCTCGCCGATGCCGTTGATCGTACATTCGATTTGCCCGGCGCCGTGTTCGACCGCCGCCAGGCTGTTGGCCACCGCCAGGCCCAGGTCGTTGTGGCAATGGATGCTGATCGTGGCCCGGTCGATGTTCGCCACGCGCTGCTTCAGCGTGCGAATGACGTTGCCCATGTGCGTGGGGGTGGCGTAGCCCACGGTATCGGGAATGTTGACGGTCGTGGCGCCGGCATCGATCGCCGCGGTCACCACATCGCACAGAAAATCGATCTCGGTGCGGGCGGCATCCTCGGGCGAGAATTCAATGTCGGGACAATAGCTGCGCGCCCGTGCTACCCCTTCGACCGCTCGGGCGATGATCTCGCTCTTGTCCATCTTCAACTTGAACTCGCGATGGATGGCGCTGGTCGCCAGGAACACGTGGATCCGCGATTGCGGAGCATCGGCCAACGCTTCCCAGGCACGATCGATATCCTGCGCATTGCACCGCGCCAGGCCACAAACCGTCGCCCCGCGCACTTGCCGGGCAATCTCGCGGACCGCCTCGAAGTCGCCCGGCGAGGCGATCGGAAAACCCGCCTCGATCACATCGACTCCCAGCTCGACCAGCGCCTGCGCCACCTCGAGCTTCTCGGCCATGTTCATGCTGCACCCAGGCGATTGCTCGCCGTCGCGCAGCGTGGTGTCGAAGATTTTAATCGTGCGGTCTTGTGCCATGATTGCTGGTTTCCCGTGTTCGCCTGGGCGGCCGAGGCTCTGGATGTATTGTAACTTCAAGGCGGCGAAAATCTTGCCCCGGCCCGTTGGGCTCGCTACCTCATGTCCCTGCGTCAGGACGCGCGGCCGCCATGAACGGTTCACGCCGCCGGCGAGAAACATTCCCTGGGGCAGCGCTGCCAGCGTCGACCGAAGCGGATAAACTAGGCGATCAGTGAGCAGTACCTTCGCTTTGGGGCGATTTTGATGCCGCGGATTTGGTGGACGATGCGCAAGTTGCGCAGTGCCAATGCATCGGCGCGCGCAGCGGCGGCTGACGAACTGAAACAACTGGGGGCCCCGGCCGCGGCTCGCCTTGTCGGCTGGCTGAACGATGAAGACCGCTCGGTCCGACAGGCGGCTGCCGATATTTTGGCCGAGATGGGCGCCGTGGGAGCGACGGCCTTGCTCGACGCGTTGGCCCAAGAAGGGGCCGAAGTTCGCGGCGAGGTTCTCAAGCTGTTGGTTCGGCTCGGCCCGTCGGCCATCGACCCGTTGATCGTCGCCATCCGTTCGCCCGACAGCGAACAGC
>DASZPI010000928.1:0-5462 GCA_035550355.1 Pirellulales bacterium | reverse complement strand
TGGGGGCGGTGCTTTCGAGCCCGTGGGTGTTTTACCAGATATGGACATTTGTCGCCGCCGGGCTGTATCCGCACGAGAAACGCTATGTGCACGTCTTCCTGCCGTTTAGCCTGGGACTATTCCTTTTAGGAGCGGCAACGGCGTACCTGTTCGTGTTTCAACCGGTACTCGACTTTTTGTTCGGCTTCAATCGTTGGCTGAATATCGACCCGGATCCGCGGATCAGCGAGTGGTTGAGCTTCGTGCTGATGTTGCCGTTAGGCTTCGGGATCAGCTTTCAATTGCCGCTGGTGATGTTGTTCCTCGAACGGATCGGCGTATTCGATGTGCGCGGCTATCTCGAGAAGTGGCGAATTTCGGTGCTGGTGATCTTCATCCTGTCGGCGGTGCTCACGCCGGCCGACCCGTACAGTTTGTTGCTGATGGCAATTCCGCTGTGCTTTTTGTACTTCGGCGGAATTGCACTCTGCCGGCTGATGCCGAAGAGGGAAGTAGCTAGTAGCTAGTGGCTGGTTTCGAGTACCTAGCTATTAGCAACTAGCCGCTGCTCAAATTGCTTCGGGACCGCGTTCGCCGGTGCGAATGCGGATGCAGTCTTCCAGCGACAGCACGAAGATCTTGCCGTCGCCGATCTCGCCTTGCGGTCCCGATCGACCGCCCTTGATGATTGCGTTGATGGTCGGCTCGACGAATTCTTCGTTGACCGCGATCTTGAGCTGCACCTTGCGGAGCAGATTGACCGAGAATTCGTGTCCGCGATAAACCTCGGTATGCCCTTTCTGGCGTCCGAACCCCTGCACGTCCATGACGGTCAGGCGAAAGACTTCAACTTCGGTGAGCGCCGCTTTCACCGCCTCAAGACGGCTGGGCTGGATGATCGCGATGATGAGTTTCATCGAGGGTGAATGCGGCCGAAAGGGAATACGAAACGTCGGCTTTCATCGTATCGCTGAGCTGGCTGGCTCTCAAGAGATCGAGCTCGCAGCCGGTCGCGGCGATCACCGCAACACAAGAAAACGACGTGGTTGATCCACGGAAATGTCGGCGAGGAAAAAATTTACTCGCAGGCGGGGCCCTCGCCTGCGAGTAACGCATCGCACGCCGGTGAAGGTGTAAAGCAAGTCAGGTGCCAGAGGCATTCCATGATTTGCGGGCATTACCAAAGTGCCATGCGTCGCAGTGACTTACGCCCACGCAATTTTTTTTTGCGCGACACGATGCTCGCACTTTCGCATTGCATTTTGCCCGCTTACGTTGCAGACGACGCCGCGCGGTAAGGCAAACTGCTATTCCTGCAGGCGGAATGAGATGCCGGCGCCCGTGAACCATTCGTTAAAACCCGGACCGCTGAAGCGTTGGCCGATACGCGCATCGAGTTGCAGGTTCGGTGTCAGGTAGTAGTACACGCCGTAATCATGGTAGTTGTCCGGCCGATTATCGGCGCTCTTGGCGTGCATCAGGATGAACCATTCCATAAACATCCCGAGGCGCGGTGCGATCTGGAAATACGACGAGATCGACTGAGCGCACTGCACTTGGTAGTCGTGGCCAAACTCGATATTTGAACTCGGTCCGCCCGCGGTGGTGAAGATCGGCCCGGCGTGGTTCAGCCAATCGAGGCCGGTTGCACCGCGGATAAACCACCAGCGCCGCACCTGCCAATTGTAGATGTAACTAATCCCGGGCTGGACTGTGTTCGCGCTGTAGGCCGGCACTCCGGTCGGAACCGACAGACGTGTGACGATGGTTTGCAGCGGCATCCAATCGTCCTGGTCTTTGACGATCCATTTGAAGCCGAGGGTCGTGTCCGATCCGCCTGCGGTCGAACTGGTCAGTCCCGTGTCGTAGTCATGGGTGCGTGACCATGTGTAGCCGCCGTCCCACTTGATGCGCCATTCGAAGTGGTCGCTTACGCCCACGCGCAACAAGCTCTCGGGGAGGGTGTTTTGATCAGAGATCAGATCCGGCTGTTGGCGCTCGCGGAAGGTCCAACCCGTTTCGACCTGGACGACTTTCTTGCCGACGACCGTGGCCACGTCGGTGAAGTCGGGCCGGTCGGTGTTGATCACCTTCATCGCATCCCAGTTGGCGCGCACTTGCATGTTCAGAATGTTCGGCCGATTGGTGTACCAGAAACTGCGCCGGTCCCACACGTCGGTCGAAAAGATGTGCGGATACTCCTCGCGGGCGGGTTCGGTCTCGCGTCCTGACGTCGACCACGGCATACCACCGAGCGTTGGCATCTCGCTGAAGGGGCCTCCCTGGCGCGATGTTTGTTGTGCGCGCGTTCGGCGTCGAGACGTCGATGGCGAGTCCGGGGCGAGCTCATCGAGCGGAAGATCGTCGAAGGCTCGTGCCGTGGTGTCGGAAATGTCCGAGAAGGCCGGGTCGGTCGGGCTGTCGTCTGCCGCTGTCGAATAAGGCCCGGGCAATGCGACAACGCCGACGACCCACCAGAGGAACAGTTGAACGCAACCCGATCGCGTCGATACCAACATAAATCACCACGTGAAAGCCGCTGTACTTAAGTTGGGCATTCTTCGAGCGAGGCGAGACGCGTCAGATTTACGTCGCACCTCGCCATTCGACGTGGCGTTTTTCAGATTCTTAACGGATGATGTACGTTTGACTGGCAATTGCACAAATGAACGGGCGCCCATGGGAGCCGTCCGTAAGCACTTGGTACCTTGACGGCGATTGGCGTGGGCGAAACAGTATGAAGGAGCGCTTGTCGATACGAACCGCGATCGTTGATCAACGATCGTGATCGAGCGCCGTTGGTTCGGTGGATCTTTGGCGCCGGCTCGCTTTCACCGCATTGCAAATTGCTGATCGGTGTATTCCGCGCGGCGGTCGCAATGGTTTCGCGACCGCGCGGTGCGTGTACGGCTGCCAGTGCCAGTGCAGCAACAAGAGGAAGTAGGATGTATTGCCGTGCGCCGCGCATAAGTCACAACTCAGAATCCAAAGCCGTCGGCTATTAGAAGTATCGTCCCGATTTTGCCGACCAATCCAAGCTTGACGGGTCGGGCGGCAAATCTTGACAATCGGCCAGTTCACCGACCGCATGAATTAACAAAAAAAGGACGCCCGCGCTTCGCAGCGCGGGCGTCCCGTAGAACATCGACTTCGGCTATCCAGCGAGCCTTAGTACACCACGATCACGTCGGTGCCCAAGATGCCTTGCTGATAGTGGCGGCCATCGCCGTACGGAGCCGCTGGGCTGCCGTTGGGGCCGTTGGCGTTGTTGACCGCACCTTGGTACCAGTCCCAACGCATGTTGGGGCGGATGACCAGGTTCGGGTTCGGAGTCCAGCGCGGCCCGAAGGTCGTCTGGAAGAAGTTGCCCGCGTAGCCGCTGCGGCCGGTCGACAGGCCGCGGATGAGCGATCCTTGCTGGGCTTGGTAGAAGTCGGGCAGGAAGCCGCCGACGCGGAAACCTTCCTCGTCGCGGAACCACTCGAAGTTCAGACCCCACGACCAGCAGTTGTTGACCTTGTAGTACCAGTACTGGTTCACACCGTACCACAGGGCGGCGCGGCCATCGCCGAAGGCGTTGGTTTGGTGGCCGAAGTCGCTCTGCAGAATCCAGGTGAGCTTCTCGGTCAACGGTCGGCTGTAGACGAACGTTTGCAGGTAGCGGAACGAGAAACCCGGCGGGTTGTATTGGCCGGTGAACGGTGCCGTGGCGCTGGGACCAGCCGCGATCGGCAGCGTCGGGTCGCGACCAACAGCGCTCGGCTCGTTACTCATGACCTGCACGAACGCGACGGAGTCGCCCTCCTTCAGGTTATTGTTCCGCGTCAGGGTTCCGATGTAGCCGCCATTGGGATTGAAGTTGCCAGTGTTGTCCCAACCGCGAGTCAGACCGGCTCCCAGGTTCAGGTCATCAGTCACCTGATATTGGGCCAAAAAGCCGGTGTGGGTAAACGGTTCACCGTATTGGAAGGTATAAGGCAGCGTATTGAAGAAGTTGTTATAGGTACCGATCGAATAGAAACCGACGGGCGAAATGAACCGGCCCATGGTAACTTTGAGATCGTTGTAAGCGGCAACGATGTTAGCGCTGGGCATCGCCACGTTGTAGAACGCGTGGTTGATGTTCGAAGCGAATTTATCTTCGAAACCAGCGCTGGTGTTGAACCGCGAGCTCGTGCCGTATTGGGTATCCCAGCGGAAGCCCCAGTCCCAGCCTTCGCCGCCGTTGTCGACGTCGCGCTTGAGAATGTTGTAGAACTCGTTCAGCTGGTAATCGTTCGAACGGTCGGTCCAGGTGACCGGGCCGTTGAAACGATCGGTCGGGCTGTAAAAGTTCTGGGTGTAGCTTTGGGCGATCCAGCCGATGTTCTGGATGCCCCATTTCTTTTCGAATCGCGTGCGACCGAACAAGCGCACCGGCTCGTAGGTCTCGCTGTAGCAGCTCACACCTTCGTCTTCCTCAGCCAGCTGGACTGCCTGAGGAGCGACCATCCCACCGACGGTGTTTTCGGTGGCTTTCTCGTTCGCCCGGTCGTCAAACTCGCGGTTGTCGCTGGGCGAGCTCGGTTCCTGAGCGTAATACTTGTTGTACGCGGCCATCCGGCCTTGTGCCGGCGGCGCAAGCTGCTGCGCCTGGGCGTTGCTTCCAGCGAGCAACGCGCAGACAGCGGCGGCCATCGCCATCTTCGCAATTTTCATTGCCTAGCTCCACTCCGTTGAAACATGATGGGTAAGGCCGTTTGTCCGCCAGACGCACGGCACTCTCAATGCGCGCGAATCCGTCCACGCTCGAGCGCCGCCTGCGCCCGACCCTTCGCATAACCTTGCTATCGGACTCGTAACTAACGAGCGCGCGACGAGAATCGCGGCTCCGGCGCGTTTTTCCGCTCGCATCCCGCGAAACTAGGCAAACTTTACGCCTTGCGTTGAACGAATGGCGCTTGGAATGCACCATCGGAGCCGGGGTTCGGCTCGGTACCTACCGAGAGTCGGCCGACAGCACGGCGTCTTCGAACATCACGTCCACAAAGGACGAGGCATCAAACACGGTCAAGTCGTCGGCTTGTTCGCCCACGCCCAGAAATTTAACCGGCAATCCCATTTGCTTTCGGATCGCGACGACCACCCCCCCCTTGGCGGTGCCGTCGATCTTGGCCAAAACGATGCCCGTGCATGCAACCGCCTCGGTAAAATGCTTGGCCTGACTAAGACCGTTCTGCCCCGTAGTGGCGTCGAGCACCAGCAGCACCTCGTGCGGTGCCGCGGGAATCTGCTTGCTCACCACGCGGCGAATCTTCTCCAACTCGGCCATTAAATTGCGCTGAGTTTGCAACCGTCCGGCGGTGTCGATGATGCACACGTCGGCCTTGGTTTCGATGGTTCGCGAAACTGCGCGATGGGCCACGCTTGCCGGATCGCCACCCGCGTCGCCGCGCACGATCTCGGCGCCCAACCGCTCGGCCCAAATCGTCAACTGCTCCACC
>DASZPI010000927.1:0-6744 GCA_035550355.1 Pirellulales bacterium | reverse complement strand
GTCACGATCGACGATGTGATCGACATTGCCGAGCAAGAAGCGACGCGCGACCTGCAGCGCTTTGGCGGCGTCGAAGCGCTCGACGAACCGTACGCGCAGACTCCGCTGCTGTCGATGATTCGCAAACGCGCCTCGTGGCTGGTCTTCTTGTTCCTGGGCGAACTGCTCACGGCAACCGCCATGGGGTATTTCGAGCACGAAATCCAGCGCGCCGTGGTGCTGGCCTTGTTTGTGCCATTGATCATCTCCAGCGGCGGCAATTCAGGCTCGCAAGCAGCCACGCTGCTGATTCGCGCGCTGGCCCTGGGGGAAGTAAAGCTGTCGGGCTGGTGGTGGGTGATGAAACGCGAGCTGGTGTCCGGCCTGCTGCTGGGAGGAGTGCTAGGCACCATCGGGTTTCTGCGAATCGCGCTCTGGAGCGCCTTCTCAGACTTGTACGGCGAGCATTGGCCGCTCGTCGCTTTGACCGTGGCGCTGGCTTTGATCGGCGTCGTCATGTGGGGAACGCTCTCGGGGTCGATGTTGCCATTTCTGCTGAAGCGCCTCGGATTCGATCCCGCCACCTCTTCGGCGCCGTTTGTTGCCACGCTGGTCGATGTGACCGGGCTGATTATTTACTTCACGGTGGCATTGATCGTGCTGCGGGGAACGCTGTTGTGAACAGGCTGCGTGCTACGAACTCGGCATGCCTGTGTTTAGGTTTTCACGCCCGCCAGCTACCCTGGAGCGTTTAGCCCGCCTTCGGAATGTTCGCACCGTCGCCTGCATGACCAGCATTCTTGGCATCTCCGCTTTCTATCACGACAGCGCTGCGGCGTTGGTGGTCGATGGGCGTATCGTCGCGGCGGCGCAAGAGGAACGCTTCACTCGCAAAAAGCACGATCCGGAATTCCCCACGCACGCAATCGACTACTGCCTGCGCGAAGCCGGGCTAACGCCGGGCGACCTCGATTACGTGGTGTTCTACGAAAAGCCGCTCGTCAAATTCGACCGCTTGCTCGAGACGTACCTGGCCTACGCCCCGGCGGGCTTTCGCACATTCTGCATGGCCATGCCTGTGTGGCTGAAAGAAAAGCTGCACCTCAAGCGCGTCATTCGCCGTGCATTGCCCGCCGCGCAGCGGGCGAAGCTGTTGTTCACCGATCACCACGAAAGTCACGCCGCCAGCGCCTTCTTTCCCAGCCCGTTCGACGAGGCGGCGATCCTCACGCTCGACGGCGTCGGCGAGTGGAGCACGGCCGCCTGGGGCATTGGCCGCGGCAACCGCATCGAACTGCTTGAGCATCTGCAATTCCCGCACTCGGTCGGCCTGCTGTACTCGGCATTCACCTACTACTGCGGCTTCAAGGTCAACAGCGGCGAATACAAGCTGATGGGGCTCGCCCCCTATGGCCAGCCGGTGTACCGCGACGCGATCCTCGAGCGGCTGCTCGATCTGCGGCCTGACGGCAGCGTGTGGTTGAACATGGACTACTTCAACTACGGCGCCGGCCTGACGATGACCAACCGTCGGTTCGACGCGCTGTTTGGCGGTCCGCCGCGGTCGCCCGAATCGATGCTCGAGCAGCGGCACATGGATCTGGCAGCGAGCATCCAGGCGGTGACCGAAGAGATCGTGCTGCGCATGGGGCGCCACATTCATGCTCGCACGGGAATGAAGAACCTGGTGCTGGCTGGCGGCGTGGCGTTGAACTGCGTGGCCAACGGCCGGCTGCTGCGCGAAGGACCGTTCGACGACCTATGGATTCAACCCGCCAGCGGCGATGCGGGCGGATCGCTTGGGGCGGCATGCTTCGCCTGGTTCCAATTGCTCGACAAGCCGCGCCAACCCGCCGGTCGCGATCTGCAACAGGGCAGCCTGTTGGGGCCAGCCTTCGCGGCCGACGAGATCGAGCAGTTTCTCACGGGCTGCGACGCGAGCTATGAGCGATTCGCGGATGAGCGAGCGCTGTTGGACCATGTGGCTGCGCTGCTCGATGAGGGCAAGGTCGTCGGCTGGTTTGATGGTCGCATGGAGTTCGGCCCGCGGGCGTTGGGCGCGCGCAGCATTTTAGGCGACCCGCGCAATGAATCGATGCAGGCGACCATGAACCTGAAGATCAAGTTTCGCGAAAGCTTCAGGCCGTTCGCGCCGATCGTGATCCGCGAGGAGGCCAGCCGCTGGTTCGACATTGCCCCCCAGCACGAGAGCCCGTACATGCTGCTTGTTGCGCCAGTGGCGGAGAGTCGCCGCATTGAAATCACCGATGAGCAGCGGCAAGTCATGCAGCGCTCGCCCGATCTGCGCGAGCGCGTGAACGTGCCGCGCTCGGTGATCCCCGCCGTGACGCACGTCGATCAGAGCGCGCGGCTGCAAACGGTCGATGATCGTCGCAATCCGCGGTTGTACCGGCTGCTCGAAGCGTTTCGTGCGCGCACCGGCTGCCCGGTGCTCGTGAACACCAGTTTCAACGTGCGTGGCGAGCCGATCGTGTGTACGCCCGGCGACGCCTACCGTTGCTTCCTGGCGACTGAGATGGACGTGCTGGTGCTGGGCGATCACGTGCTCGTTAAGGACGAGGCGGCCGCCGCCGCCGGCGCTGCCGCCCGACAACAATACCTAAGCCAGTTTCAGCTTGATTGAGCCAGCATGCGATTCTCGGACATCGACTTTCATCCCTCGGATCGCACCTTGCGGCAGTTTGCCGGGTTGTCGATCGTGTTCTTCGCCGCGATGGCGTGCTGGCAAGGCTGGGCGCATGGCCGCACGACCTTAGCCGCGGTTCTCGCGGTCGCGGCCGTGGTCGTCGGACCCCTGGGACTGATGCGACCGCAGGCGGTGCGGCCGATCTTCGTCGGCTGGATGCTGCTCGTGCTGCCGATCGGATGGCTGGTGTCGCACGCCATCCTTGCGTTCTTGTTCTTCGGCCTGTTTACGCCGATTGCCTGGGTGTTCAAGCTTATGGGCCGCGATGCGCTCGCGTTGCGGCGGCGCACGGCCGACAGCTACTGGCAGCCGAAGCTCGCCGTCAGCGATCGCCGGCGGTATTTTCGACAGTATTGACTCGACGCTGCACGCTAGCCGACGGAACCATTGGCCATGACCGATCAGCCCGACGATTTTGAGACGCTGGCCCACGAACAGTCCGACACGGGCTTGGTGCGCGAATTTGTGCTGTTCTTGCGCGAGAACAAGAAGTGGTGGCTGGCGCCGATCATTCTGGTGCTGGCGCTGATGGGGGTGCTGGTGGTTCTGTCGGCCAGCGGCGCCGCGCCGTTCATCTATACCTTCTTCTAGACCGCTTCGGCCGATGACCGGACGTGCGCCGACCCGTTGCACGGCGGGGCGAAAAACGCTCCAATCGTCGGCGTCTGGACTGCATCGACTTCCACGCCAAGGAAAGGAACCAGGCATGAGCGCTTCGCGTGCAGCGACGGTTTTTCTGGCCCTCTCGGCCGCCGTTTGCGGACTGTGGCTGTTTGCCGATCGAGCGACCACGGGCTTCGGCCACGAAGGCGCCGACGAAAAGCCCGACGCCGGCTCGCGCGATAACCGAGTGCTGCTGTTCCTCGAGCTGGGTAAGCAAGACACCGAGCAGCGCCCGTGGAAAGGCAGCATTGCCGTTTCGCCCGGTCGGGTCGTCAGCGTCGAAATCGATCGCGCGGCCCAAAATTCGAAAGTCGAAGGCGCCAACTTCGAAGTTCGCGCCAAACGCGCTCAAGTCGGCAAGAAGGGCGCCAAGAAAAACAACGCCAAGAAGAACGCCAACAAGAATGACGGCAAGCTCGCGCTTGATTCGGCTCGACTGAAAGTGGTGCTCGACGCCCCGCCCAAGGCGAAGGTCGATATCGATACCGGCAACGGCGAGATTCATTTTGTGCTGGCCGACCTCGCCCCCGGCTCGACCAAGGATTTTCTCGGTGGAGAGGCTTCGGTCGAACGCTCGGAGATGGCACTGCCATTGACCGGCAAGGAAACCGAAGATGATTTCCCCGTCGCGGCCAAAGCTGCCGACGGAAAGGTTTGGCTGGCGTATGTCGAATACACCCCGGGTCCGCCGCTGGTCGAGCAGCGCGTCCTCGAAGGCAACTTCGGCCCATTGCAAGTCGCCGGCAACGGCGATCGCGTCCGTTTGCTGAGCTACGATGGCCGTCGCTGGTCGAAGCCGCTCGACGTCACCGACGAGAAACTCGACATCTGGCGACCCGCGATTGCGGTCGACGGCAGCGGCGTGGTGCACGTCGTCTGGTCGCAAAAGGCCAGCGACGATTGGAACCTATTCGCCCGCCAGTACGACCCGGCCAAAAAGGGTGCTGCCGCGTGGTCAAAGACCCGGCAGCTCACGCAAATGGCTGGCAGCGATTTTCAGGTGGTTGCCACCACCGATTCGGCAGGCAAAGTGTGGCTCGCCTGGCAAAGCTGGCGCGGCGACAACTACGAGATCGTGCTCTCGGCGATCGCCCCCAGTGGCGAGCTCGACGAGCCGACGGTGATCTCCAAAAGCAAGGCGAACGACTGGAATCCGTCGATCGCCGCCGACAAGGCAGGCAACGTAGTCGTCGCGTGGGACACCTACGACCGTGGCAATTACGACGTGCAACTGTTTTCGAGCAAGGATGGCCGGATACTGGCCGTTGCCGATTCGCCGCGCTTCGAAGCGCGGGCGTGCGTGACCTGCGATCGCGACGGCCGCGTGTGGGTCGCTTACGAAGAAGGGGACGAGCAGTGGGGCAAGGACTACAGCACAAACGAATACCAAAAGATTCCGTTCGACAAGAACCCCGGCTACGCGCTGTACATCAATCGCACGGTGCGTGTGAAGTGCCTCGTCGACAGCGCTTGGAAACAGCCGACCGACGATCTTGAAGAGGCAATCGAGGATGTCATGCCGCGCGGCCGCAGCGTTCCGCGCCTGGCCGCCGACTCGAAGGGGGGCGTGTGGCTTGCCGTGCGGCATGCTCTGACCAAAGGGGGCGCCGGCGAAGCATGGCAAAGCTACGCCATGCGTTTCGACGGCAGCCAATGGGGCGAGCCCATGAAGCTGGTCGGCTCGGCGAACTTGATGGACAACCGCCCGGCACTGGTCGAGGTGAACGACGGCCTGCTAACGGTCTTCAGCGGCGACGATCGCACCAAGACCCAGGACCGCGGCCAGGACGATCTGTTTGCTTCGGTGTTGAAGATCGACGGCAAAGGGGTGACCCCCGAGCTGGAGGCGGCAAAAGATCCTGAACTGGAAAATGTTCCCAAGGTCCATCCGAACGAAAAGGACGACATCGCGCGAATCCGCAACTATCGCGTCACAGTTGGCGGCCAGGAGCTCAAGCTGCTACGCGGCGAGTTTCATCGCCACACCGAATACAGCGCTCACCGCGACGGCGACGGCCTGCTCGAGGACAGCCTGCGCTACGCGCACGACGCCGGCGACATGGATTGGATGGGCAACGGCGACCACGACAACGGCCTAGGGCACGAGTACATGTGGTGGCTGATCCAAAAAACCTTCGATATCCACACTCACACCCCGCACTTTCTGGGCGCGATGACCTACGAACGCAGCGTCGTCTACCCGAACGGCCATCGCAACGTGATGATGCCCAAGCGTGGTATCCGCCCGCTGCCGCGCGGTGATATCAAGAGCGGCAATGCCGAAACCGGCACTCCCGATACGAAAACGTTGTACGCGTACCTCAAGTTCTTCGGCGGCATGTGTGCCTCGCACACCAGCGGCACCAACATGGGAACCGACTGGCGCGACAACGACCCCGACGTTGAGCCGGTCGTCGAAATCTACCAAGGACACCGCCACAACTACGAGCACTTCGGCGCCCCACGCTCGCCCACGCAGCAAACGAACATCGGCGGCTACCAGCCGGCCGGTTTCATTTGGAACGCGCTCGAGAAGGGCTATCGCCTTGGCTTTCAAAGCTCCAGCGATCACATCAGCACACACATCAGCTACGGCATGGTGCTGGCGCCCGAGCTCACGCGCCCCGGCATCATCGAAGCCTTCAAGAAGCGGCATTCGTACGCAGCGACCGACAACATCATCCTGGTCGTACGCTGTGGCGAGCAGTTGATGGGTGACAGTTTTTCGATTAGGGAACGCCCCTCGCTGACGATCGACGTCGAAGGCACTGCACCGGTGGCCAAGCTGCACGTGATTCGCGACAACAAGTACATCTACACCACCGAGCCGAACGAGCGTCGCGTGCACCGCACGGTGACCGACGCCGACGCGGCCCCGGGCAAGACCAGCTACTATTACGTCCGCATCGAGCAAGCCGACGGCAACCTGGCCTGGGCTTCGCCAATGTGGATTACCTATCAGCCGTGAGTGCGTCGGGCGATTCGTCGTGGCTGGCCTCGCTGAGCACCCGCTGGACGATTCTGCGCATCTGCCTGGAAGAGCGGCTCGTGTATCGGGGCGACTTTGCGCTCGGCACGCTGATGCGCTTCCTGCCGATCGTCACCATGGTGTTCCTGTGGGAGTCGATCTACTCGGCCGCCGGTGACAAGCCGATCGGCGGGTTCACCAAGCACGAGATGATCGCGTACCTGATGCTGACGATGATCAGCCGCGCGTTTTCGAGCATGCCGGGGCTGGCCTCAGGCATCGCTCTGCAAATCCGCAACGGCGAAATCAAGAAGTTTCTGGTGCAGCCGATCGACATGATCGATTTTTTGCTGCTCAGCCGCGTGGCACACAAGCTGGTGTACTACGTGGTGGCCGCCGGACCGTTTGCGCTGGTGTTCTTTCTGTG
>DASZPI010000926.1:0-1811 GCA_035550355.1 Pirellulales bacterium | reverse complement strand
GTACGCAGCGGACGACGAAAGCGACGACCGGCCGCCGGCAAAGGCTACGGACGACAATCCGCCGCGGCGGCGACCCGATCCGCCGCCCGACGGCACCGGCCGCGAAGGGCGTCGGCCGCCGGCCGCGCCGCTCGGCGAAGGGCCGCGACCGGCCGGTGCGCCCCACTGGAACGACCGCCATCGCGGTCCCGGACCCGGCGAAGGGCCGCCACACGATGGCCACGGGCCCGACGGAGCGCCCGGCCCGCGTTGGCACCATCGCATGGGCGACATGCGGCCGTTCGATCCCGAAATGGCCAAGCTGTACGAGGAAGACTCCGAGCTCGATCGGCTCACGCGCGACCTGGGCGATCGCTACCAAAAGGCCAAGGAAAGCGAACGCGCAGAAGTGCTGACCAAGCTCAAGGCGGCCGTCGTCAAGCACTTCGAAATCCGTCAGCAGCGACGCGAACTCGAGCTCAAGCGGCTCGAAGAGCAACTCGATCGGCTGCGCAGCAGCATGAAGCGCCGCGGCGAGCAACAAGATGAGATCATCAAGCAGCGCGTCGACGAACTGATCGGCAAGCCCGACGATCTCGGCTTCTGATCAGAGAATCAAGGCTAAACGCAGAGGCACGCACAGCGATCGATGCCCTCTGCGTGCCGCCTTGGTCTTTAACGGCTCATCGCTACGCGGCGCTTGTTGCGATTGCGCACCGGGGCAACCTCCCAGCGCTCGCCGAAGAAATCGGCCGCCACCACTCCGCCCGGAGCGTCTTCGTGCCGCGGCACGTTCACGTCGATGATCGCCCAGTCGGGCAGTTTGGGAGTGTGCTTGGCATTGCTGCCGTTGGCTGAGAACGGGAATGTGAACCCGCTGTTCAGCACCACGTAGCGCTGCGGGTTGAGCGGATTCGGGTAGATCATCACCACCGCATGATGGTCCGCCTCGAACTCGCGACCATCGACCGCGATGCTCTCGTTCGTCCAGCGGATCGGCAGCTTGTCGGCAATTCGCTTGAGGACCGCATTGCTCGCCGGCGTTCCCCACAGCACCAGGTTCATCCCGGCAATGTCGTCGTCCGTGATGTCGCTGTCGCGTTTGATCCGCGCCTTGCCGCGAAAAATTCGGCGCCATGCCTCGACCGCCCGATCGAACTCGCTCTTGGCCCACGCGTCGACGGCCGAGTGCTCGCCCGACTCGGTCGGCTCGACGAACACAAACGCGTCCATAAACGCGTCGTCGATCGGCCCTTGCAAGTCGTGTCGCTTCCGCAGGCCGGTGTCGTCGCGAGCGCCGACTTTCCAGCGGTCTCCTTCACGGTGCAGGCGGCAAATCCACGAGCGATCGCTGCGCGGATGATCGCCGACCAGCTCGTCGTCGTCGATCGAGATGTTCACCGGGAACATCACCTCGAACGGCGCATCGCCGGGATCGAACGACAGCGTCAGGTCGGTGACGTTGCGCGTGTCGATCGCAATGCCGTCGTCCAAGCAGTCGGCCTCCACCTGAGCGGTCTCCCACTGTTGCTCCATGCCGTCGATCGTGACCCAGTTCATGCGGTTGTATTTCAGCGTTTGGGTCTGAAACAACACGCTCAGCGGCGCTTGCTCGCGGCCGTAGCGGGCCAGCGCGCTCATCCGCCGCTCGACTTCCAGTGCCGCCTGCGGATGGTACTTGTGCTCGGTGTTCGGGCCGATGATGTGCGTCAGATCGATGTCGTGGGCCGCCAACGCCTCGGCCATCAGGTCGGCCGCCGCCTTCTGTTTGTCCAGTTCGCCGCTGTAGGCGACGGTCGGGCATTGATACAGGTTCAGCGCGTAGGGCGGGC
>DASZPI010000925.1:0-6093 GCA_035550355.1 Pirellulales bacterium | reverse complement strand
CAGCGTTCGCGACTCGGGTTCGACACGGTCGGCCACGTACAAGATCGTCAGCCCGTCGATCAGCGTCGGCCGACCTTGCGGCACTTCGAAGACGGCGGTGATCGGCCACCCCTTCTCGGCCGCCTGGTTCAACGCGGGGGCATCCTGTTCGAAGGCGCGTCCCTCGATATACACCTGGGCGTGGTCCGAAAGAATGCACAATTGGTCACCGGCGTTGACAAACTGTCCCTTCTCGACGAACAACTGCTGCACCTGGAACAGCGGCGCGGCCCGCGTGTTGCGGGTCTTTACGTTCTCATATTCGTCCGATTCGGGCACCGTGATCGTCAAGCCGCTCAGAAGCTGGCGACTGACGAGGATCGTGTTGATTTGCGCTTCCGACAGGCCGTGCAGCAGCAAGGCCTGATGCTGCGACCGTAGCACCGCCTCGAGTTTTTCTTGTTCGTAGCGGCGATCGAGGATGGTTTTGATCGCGATCGAGCCTGAGGCTTCGAGCGGCTCGAGTCGCCGCACCTCGCGACGGACGACGTCGAGTTCGTTGGCGGTTTTCAGAAAATCGCTTTGACTTTGCACGAGCTCCTCGTGCGTTAACCGCAAGTCGAACAGCGGAGCGCCGGCCGCCACCGCCTCGCCTTGGATTGGATAGATCCGCGTGACGATCCCGCCCAGGGCCGCAGTCACGTCCAGCTCGCTGCGGCCGGGACGTTCGACGACCATCGCCGGAACCAGGATCGATCGATCGAACGGTCGCTTCTCGACCGTGGCGACGACGAGGCCAATGTTGCGGCGCGCCTGGGCGCTGAGCTCGATCGATCCCGAACCATGGTCATCGCCCTGAGCGTGATCTTCGCTGCTGTGATCGTCGTGAGCATGATCGTCGTGCTCGTCATGCGCGTGGTCGTGATCATGATTGTGCTCGGCATCCGATTCCGAGCTCGCCGGCTCGTAGCCCAGAACGGAGTAGGTCGCGAGTGCTCCGAGACACACGCCGAGTGCAAGGGCGATGACTACCGCGGGAACGAAAAGCCATCGACGACGAGCGTTCGCTGCAGGTGCAGACATAGGGATTCGGCAATTCAAGGAAAGAATCGGCGCACCGTGGGCACAGCGTCGCAGCTATGACCGTAGCGCAGCCCGGGAAGAAAAGCGGGCCCGGGGCGCAATCAGATGCGCAAGCTCTGATAGAGCAGGTGCAGCGATAATGGCGGCCGATACATGGCCGCCCATCGATTCACGGCCGCGTGCGACTCGCAGGGCGTGAGCAAGCCTTCAAACTGCACAGGCGAGAACGCCGCGACCCATCCCGCTCGTGCTTCGTCGTCCGCGAGGGTCGCGCGGACCGCCGGAACTCCAAGGCATGTCTCGCCGCGGCAGGGTGGTTGCGGCGTCGATTCGCTTGGGACCTTGTGGCCGTCGTGATGCTCGGAGCACCCATGATGCTCGAAACATGCTGATTCCGTGATCGCTGCACGCGCGCAATCGTGATGCCAACAGCAACCAAACACGGCGTGGACCGCGACAATTGCCGCAAACGCAATGCGAGCGCTACGATTCGTACATGTTTCGAGACAATCGCTCATGCGCAACTATCTTCGCTGGATTCGAGATTTGCGTCAATTCGAGATTGGTCGCTGCTCGACAGTCAGGGACTGGCGGCCTAAACTACCAGGCGCTCGAGAGCCTTTTTGCCGATCGTTTTGATGCTCGACCGCGACCGTCTACTCCGCGCTCACGAGACCGCGCGCCTCGAATTGCTCGCGCAGCGCGATGTTCGTGGACATTGGATCGGCGAACTTTCGTCATCGGCGCTATCGACCGCTACCGCACTCAGCGCTCTAGCACTCGTCGAACCGCGCTGGAAACCGGCGGACCGCGCTGGCAACGGTTCGCAGGCCTCCTTTGCGGGTCTGATTGCGGCGGGAGTGCGCTGGTTGGTCGACGCCCAGAATGCCGATGGCGGCTGGGGTGACACCGATAAGAGTTTATCGAACATCGCCACCACGATGCTCGTCGAAGCCGCGTTTCGACTGACCTGCACTGCCGACGATTATCCGGTAACTCTCGCACGTGCCACCGAATACATCGAACGCCACGGTAGCATTGCTGCGCTGCGCCGGCGCTATGGCCGCGACAAGACGTTTGCAGTGCCGATCCTTGCTAACTGCGCGCTTGCCGGCCTGGTGCCGTGGAGCGAAGTCTCGCCGCTGCCATTCGAACTCGCGTGCCTGCCGCAGTCATGGTACCGCCTGGTTCGGTTGCCGGTGGTCAGCTACGCCATTCCGGCGCTCGTGGCGGTGGGCCAGGCGCGCTACGTGCATGCTCCGCCGCGCAACCCGGTCACGCGCTGGATTCGCCGGCTCGCGATCGAGCGCAGCCTGCGCGTACTTCAGCGAATGCAACCAGCCAGCGGCGGCTATCTCGAAGCCACTCCGTTGACCAGCTTCGTGGTGATGAGCCTGGCCGGCATCGGCCGCGCCGATCATCCCGTGGCGCGCCAGGGGGTCGAGTTCCTGCTGGCCTCGGTACGTCCCGATGGCTCGTGGCCGATCGATACGAATCTCGCCACCTGGATCACGACACTATCGGTCAAAGCCGCCTCGTCGAAAGCCAGCCCCAGCGACTCGATCGCCGCGACGCCCCCGTGGGCATCGACCGAGATGATCGAATGGCTACTCAGCTGCCAACATCGCGACCGCCATCCATTCACCGGCGCCCAGCCCGGCGGCTGGGGCTGGAGCGACCTATCGGGAGCGTTGCCAGATGCCGACGACACGGCCGGTGCGCTGCTAGCATTAGACCTGCTGATGCGCGACCATCCCGAAACCGACACCGACGCGATTGTGGCCGCCGCTCGGCAAGGGTGCCACTGGCTGCTTGGCATTCAGAATCGCGATGGTGGTTGGCCGACCTTTTGCCGAGGCTGGGGTACACTGCCGTTCGATCGCAGCGGCGCGGATCTGACAGCCCACGCCTTGCGAGCACTACGGGCATGGCGCGAGCGCATGACCGAACAGGGATCGCAAACCGATGTGCCATGGACGCAAACCGTCGCGAGGATCGACCTCGCCTGCCGGCGCGGCTTCGACTACCTTGCCCGCCAGCAACGAGCCGACGGCAGTTGGCTGCCCCTATGGTTTGGCAACCAATACGTTGTGGGCGAAGAAAATCCGGTCTATGGCACCGCCCATGTGTTATTGGCGTACCGGGATTACGGTTTGCTGGATAACCGCAGTGCCAGGCGCGGTCTGGCATGGCTCGTGGCCAACCAGAATGCCGATGGAGGGTGGGGGGGAACCCCTGCTGCCGAATACGGCGACGACTATAATCGCACGTCGAGCGTCGAAGAAACCGCCTGGGCGGTCGAAGCGCTAGCAGTCGAAGGATCGGGCCTGCCGATCGAGGCTGCCTTGGAAACCGGAGTCGCTTGGCTGGTCGATCGCGTTGAGCGCGGCGAGCATACCGAGGCGTCGCCGGTCGGTTTCTACTTCGCTAAGTTGTGGTATTATGAGAAGTTCTATCCGTTGATTTTCGCCGTCGCGGCGTTGAACATGGCTGCACGGCGATTGGGCAACCAATCGGCCTCCCCCGCCGGCATCGGGCGCCAAAGCGTTGCGAGCAACATCGAACAGGCCTCGGGATCTTAATTTTGGCAACCGCACCGATCGATTTGCCGCTCAATAACGGCTCAGAAGCCAGGTCCAATGGCACTAGGCCCCGTCGTCGAAATACCAGCCATCTCAAGGCGGTCCCCGACACCAAACCGCTGCGCGAATCGCTACGCGATCGCTGCACCGCGCTGGCGGCGAAGCTCGATAAGTCCCGCCCCATCGGCAAGGACGAGCTCGAGACGCTAGCACGGGCGACCCTGGCCGACGCCGGCCTCGACGAATCACATGTCGGCTGGACCATGGTCGCGATCGCCTCGGCGTTCTGGCAAAGCCAGGTGGCGGCCGTACCGTTCAACCGCCGGCTGTTCTTGCTGCCTCACTGCCTGAAGCACGCCGAAGGCTGCCCGGCCGAGTACGACGAGTTCGGGCTCGATTGCCGCAAGTGCGGTGCTTGCACGATTGCCGACTTCCGCACCCGGGCCGAGGATCTGGGCTACAAAGTGCTGGTGGCCGAAGGCTCGCCGATCGTGCTGAAGATCATCGTCGGCGGCTACATCGACGCGATCTGCGGTGTCGCCTGCCTGAACGTGCTCGAAAAGGCGATCGACAAAATCTTGCTGGCGGGAATTCCCTGCATGGCGGTGCCGCTGCTCAGCAGCGACTGCCGCAACACCAGCGTCGACGACGACTGGGTAATGCAGATGATCGAGAACCAATGCCCGGCCCCAGCGCAGCAAACGAAGACCTACGTTCACCTGATGCGCTCGGCCGCGAATATCTTCGATCCCGCCGAGCTCGACCGCTTAGCGCCTCGGCTACGCGGCGGACCACGGCTGGCGGAAGTGAACGGCCAAGGAGTTTCGGCACTCGATCCGGTCGCCGGTACCGAAGCCATCGCCTACGACTTTCTCGCCAAAGGTGGCAAGCACTCGCGTCCGTTCATCACCTTGGCCGCGTACGACGCCATGACCGGCGGTCGCGGCACCAACCCCGAGGGCGCCGAGTTCCTTGCCTCGCTCGACCCCGCGATCAAGCGGGCCGCGATGTCGATCGAAACATTCCACAAGGCTTCATTGGTTCATGACGACATCGAGGACGACGATCAGTTCCGCTACGGCGATCCCACGCTGCACCGCACCTACGGAACGCCCACGGCGATCAATGTCGGCGATTACCTGATTGGTCTCGGGTACCGGCTCATTAGCCGTGATTCGGCAACGCTTGGCCCAGCGACCGCGTCCGATATTCTCGATCGCCTGGCCGACGCCCACATGAAGCTGTCCGAAGGGCAGGGGGCCGAGTTGCTGTGGCGAGACTCGCGTGACAAGAACCTGAAGCCGCTGGACGCGCTGAAGATTTACGCCTTGAAGACCGCGCCGGCGTTCGAGGCGGCGCTGTACTCGGGCTTGCGTCTGGCAGGGCCCGTCGATGCCGCAACCACCTTCGTCGGCCCGTTCGCGCGTCACTTGGGGGTCGCGTTTCAGATCCTCAACGATCTGAACGACTGGCGCGGCGATCAGCACAACAAAATGCTCGCGGGCGGCGACGTGCTCGGCGGCCGCCCAACCGTGCTCTGGGCGCTCGCGCTCGAAGGGCTTGAGGAGACCGGTCGCGCCGAGCTGCACACAATTATCAATGCCGAGTCCACCACGCCCGAAGCCGTGAGCCGAGTGCGCGAGCTGTACCAGAAAGCCGACGTGTTCGAGAAAGCCACGCGGCTGATCGATAAGTACCAGGAGCGCGCCGAAGCAGTTGCCGACGAGGTTCAGCCCGAAGAACTGCGCCGGCTGCTTTACTATTTGATCGACACGGTGCTCGAACGTCCCGCGCCAGAGGCTCCGGCAGTCGTCAACGTAACGCTGTAAGAGCCATGCATCCTACCGCCGATCTGCAAACGCTCGTCGGCCTGTTCTACGACACTCCCGCGGAACTAGGTCAGTTCAGCGACGTCGCCGTGCAGGCGATGCCGGTCGATTATCGCGAGCTGCTGGCACACACCTCGCACATGACCGTCTCGGTCGAAGAGTATCATCGCTCGCCGGTCGATGTACGGGTGCTCGACCGCCGGGTTACGCCCACGCATTATGCCCGCAAGATCCTGCTGGCCCGCAAACGTGACGGCGCGGTGGTGCAATACGGCATCATGCGCGTAAACTTCGACTACCTGTCGCCGCGCGTGCGGGCCGAGATCGAATCCGAGCATACTCCGCTGGGGCGCGTGCTCATCCAGCACGACGTAATGCGCCGTGTGCGCCTGGCGGGGCTGTGGCAAGTCACCCCCGGCAGCGAGCTGCGCAAGCTGTTCGAGATTCCGTCGCCGCGGATCACCTACGGACGGACCGCGGTCATCGAGTGCAACGGCGAGCCGGCCATCGAATTGCTGGAAATCGTCGCCCCACTTGAATAGGGTTAAATAGACTTGCTACACCCCGTTTAGCCGCGACGCGCAGCGAGGGCTCGCAGCGCGTCGCGGCTAAACGCATTG
>DASZPI010000924.1:0-3373 GCA_035550355.1 Pirellulales bacterium | reverse complement strand
CCGCAGGCCGCCGAGCGGATGCTTGGCCTGGACCGCCGGGTTGTAGATCGACACCTTCTCGGCAGCCACGGTGTCCTGCACGATCGGCAGCAGGGCCGATTGCTGGCGGGGGAGCGTCACGGGATTGTCGATCGCGTATTGGAACAGCTCGCCCAGCTCGCCGGCACTGGCGGCCGAGGCCACGCCTTGATCCAGCCCCAAGTACCCAAACTGATCGCTCGCCGCTCCGCCGAGTCCCGCGGCGCGGGCCTCGGCCATGGGCGCGGCAGGCACCGCCGTCGCGGCGTTCTCGGCCTTGTCGGCGCGACGCCGGCCGAGGCTGCGATCGCGCAAATTCTGCTCGTACACTTGCGGCCGCAGCGAGGCAAACAACTCAGGCTCCACCAGCGGCCGCTGCACATACAGCGGCTCGTACAAGTTCATCACGAACGAGATCGGCCGGCCGCTGACGAGCGTCAGGTTCACCTTGTTCCAATCCTGCTCGCCGGTGTTTTCGACAATTGCCCAGCCCTGGAGCATCGCCGAATTCTTCTCGCCAACCACGAGGCGATAGCTGGTCTTCCAGATCGGCGACTTTTGCACGTAGCCGACGCGCACGCGGCGCTTGCCCTTGCCCTGGAAATCGAACGCGACCGATTTCTTGTCGGTCGAGTGCCCCATGGCCAAGATCGTCAGCGCCTGGCGCAGCTCGCGGTCGAGCGCGTCGTTCAACAGTCGGACGCTGCCCACGCTGGCCAGCGAAAAGCTGCGCAGCCCGGCCTCGGTCAGCAAGTTCAGGTACTCGACTTCGATCGCCTCGTCGCCGGCTTTTTCGGTTCGTTTTTCGACGCCGAGAATCACGCCGCTGATCGCGTCGGTGCCCAGGGCCTGGATCGACACGCGCTCGCCACGCACCTGGTCGAGCAGGTCGGCCAACGTGGGGTTGTCGGTCAAGTCGATGGCGAAGGTCTTGAGCGTCGTGGTGATCGGATCGCGCGAGCCGTACGTCACGCTCGAGATCGTGCCGCCGTCGAGGTCGCGCAGCACCATGCTCTTCAGCAGATCGTTGACGTCGTCGACGTTGAACTTCAGCTCGATCCGCTGGTTGCCGTCGATCTCGGCGGCGTGCTCGAAGAACCCGACCCCCGAGTTGTACAAAATCACGCGCGACAGCGGCAGCGCGTCAGGGGCATCGGCGGCGGCGGCCGTTGAGCAAGCAACGAGCAGCGAACCGATCAGGCCGACGACCAGCCACGAGCATTTGGTCCAGGTCATGACAAGACTCCGTCAGAGAAGGGCGCGGCGCGCAGAGGCGCACGCAAGTGTAGCTTTTCGACGGCCCGAACCCAACGAAAGTTCCGGCCCTCGCAAATGACAACCTCCATTCGGTCTGGTACGATCAACGACCCCATCCCCAGGTCTTGAGGAGCCATGATCATGGCCCGTACGCCAAGCACCATGTTGCCGCTGGGCACCAAGGCCCCGGCATTCAAGCTGCAAAATGTCGACGGCAAACAGGTTTCGCTCGACGACTTTGCCGCAGCGCCGGCCTTGCTGGTGATGTTCATTTGCAACCATTGTCCGTTCGTCAAGCACATTGCCGCCGAGTTGGCCAGGCTGGGCAACGATTATCAGCCGCGCGGCGCAGCGATCGTCGCGATTCAGTCGAACGACGTGGCCGGCTATCCCGACGACGCACCCGACAAGATGGTGGCCGAAGCCAAGGCGCGCGGCTACACGTTTCCGTACCTGTACGATTCGACGCAGGAGGTGGCCAAAGCGTATCACGCGGCGTGCACGCCTGACTTCTTTTTGTTCGATAAGAACCGCGCGCTGGTGTATCGCGGTCAGCTCGATTCGAGCCGCCCCGACAACGGCATTCCGGTGACCGGCGCGGATCTGCGTGCCGCGCTCGATGCACTGCTCGCCGGCAAGCCAGTCGCCGCCGAGCAACGCGCGAGCATCGGCTGCAACATCAAATGGAAGCCGGGCAACGAGCCGGCGTACTTTAAGTAGTGGGCAGTGGGCGGTAAGACAGGCGCAGTTGTTTGGCCCGTAGCCTGTTGGCCGCCGCTTTGGTACAACACAGCAATCGGTCGGGCATTCGTCTCGGCCTTCGATGAGGGGCCCCCGCAATGGGGACCTGTGAACCTGGTCAGGGGAGAAATCCAGCAGCCATAAGCAGTCAGCCCTTTGTGCGGTGGGTCTCTCATCGACGGCCGAGCAAGGCTTATTACCCGTCGAGCAGTCCGCATGACGCTTCCCCCTCTCGGCACTGAATCCACCACAACGCCCGCCGCGGGCCGCGAGTCGTACGTCGTCGTCGCGCGGCGGTATCGTCCGCAAACGTTTGCCGACCTCGTGGGGCAAGAGCACGTGGCACAAGCCCTGGCCGGGGCCATCGCCACGAATCGCGTCGGCCACGCCTACCTGTTCACCGGAGCGCGGGGCGTCGGCAAGACCTCGGCTGCGCGGATCTTCGCCAAGGCGCTGAACTGCGTGCGCGGCCCCACGCCGACGCCGTGCAACGAGTGCGATATCTGCCGCGCGATCAGCACCGGCGACGACGTCGACGTGCTCGAAATCGACGGCGCCAGCAACCGCGGCATCGACGAAATCCGCGAACTGCGGCAGAACGTCAACATTCGCGCCAGCCGCTCGCGCTACAAGATCTACATCATCGACGAAGTCCACATGCTCACGCGCGAGGCGTTCAACGCCTTGCTCAAAACGCTCGAAGAGTCGCCCGAGCATGTGAAGTTCATCTTTTGCACGACCGAGGCCGAGAAGATCCCGGTCACGATTTTGTCGCGCTGCCAGCGGTTCGACTTTGCGGGCATTCAAATCCCGTCGATCGTCGAGCGGCTGCGGCAGATCGTCGAGGCCGAGGGGATGCAGGCCGATGGCGACGCGCTGGAAATCATCGCCCGCCGCGCCGCGGGCTCGATGCGCGATAGCCAGTCGTTGCTCGAACAACTCATGGCCTGCGGCGGACAACGGTTGACCGCCGACGACGTGAATCGGCTGCTGGGGACCGCCGGCGGAAATCGTTTGGCGACGCTCGTCGGCTCGATTGTCGAAGGCGATGCCGCCGCCGCGCTCGACGAGCTCGATCGCGCCGCGAAGGAAGGGGTCGATATGGGGCAACTGATGGACCAGTTGCTCGGCTACTACCGCGACCTGATGGCCTCGGCGGTCGGTTGCACCCCCGACTTGCTCGAATTTGCGGCGCCGGCCGAACAACAGCGAGTTGCCGCGCTCGCCGAGCGCGCCGGGCTCGATACGATCCTGGCCTCGATGCAGATGATCGATGCTTCGCTCGGCCGGATGCGGTACTCGACGCGCGTGCGCACTTTGGCCGAGTTGGCGATCGTGCGCCTGTGTCGTTTGGGCA
>DASZPI010000923.1:0-7202 GCA_035550355.1 Pirellulales bacterium | reverse complement strand
GTACACGACGGGCGTGAGCAGCATCCAGAAGCCGGCGAAGAGTGTCACGGCTCGCCCCACATCACCATACAGCAAGCCGAACGGTGTCAGCAGCATGCCGATGGTCAGTCCCAGCAAGATCAGTCCGGCTACGGCCAGTGGAAAGAGCAGCATGCTGGCCGAGATCGGTAGCTGATAATACAGGAACACTGGTACCAGCAGTAACGAGCGAATGAGTAAGTTGAACAGCACATCCGCCAGGCCAGCGAGGATTAACGCCTCGCGCGGAAAGTTGATCTTGGTCAACATGCCTCGCGATGCCTGCACCATCTTCAGTGGGCTGTTGAGCGCGTCGAGGAATACCTGCCACAGCACTGTCCCGATCATCACAAACGCGGGGTAGGGTACCGGCGTTTCGCCCACGCTCAGAATGGATTGCGAATTGAGAAACGTGAACGTGAACGTGGTGACGATGGGTGGCAGGAACGCCCACAAGTAACCCAACAGCGATTGCCGGTACAGAGCACTGGTATCGCGAACGAACAACCGCCAAGCCAGGCCTCGCGAAGCCACAAGGTCGCGCAGCATTTCGCGAGCCATCCGCCCCGGATGCCGCAACGGCGATTCGGGCGTATAGACCGTCACGGGCAGCTCGGTTGCTGCGCGTTCCGAGACCACAGCAGGCGGGTTCATCGGGAGTGTTTCGAGCGACACGCGGCGACTTACTGAGAGAGGTTTAGAATCAGCCGCTGGCGAGTAGGATCATGTGCCGATTCGCAAACGATGGCGGAAGGTCCAGCCCAGGATCGCGGTACCCAGCAGAAACAGCGATATTTTTCCCCAGCGCACGATGCGCCGCAGGCTGTACAGCTTCAACGGGTCGACAAGCACCTGCAACTGTTTGCCCGAGGGGAATTCCCAGATCGATAGGCTCGTTGACGTCGCGATTGCCAGGCGACGGCCGTCGGGAGCGAATGCCATTCGTTCGACGCGTCCATCGGCAGCCAGTTCTTGGTCGAACGTCAAATAGCCGGCATTGAATCGCCAAATGATGAATCGTCCTTGACCATGCGATGCCACCACCGCGCTGCCGTCGGGAACGATGCGAACACAACCGAGCACGGGAACGCCCGGCGGAACGCCAAGCTCCTTGCCATCGGCAAGGTTCCACACGCTCAGCCGCCCTACATCGCCGGGGGCGCGACCACACGCTGCCAGGTAGCGTCCATCGGTCGACAGATCGATGTCGCGAATGGAGACCATCGTGTCGGGTTGGTCGAAAATGACGGCGCGTTTCGACGAATCCCAAACGCTCGCGCGTCGATCGCTGCCGCCATACACCAGGAAATCGCCGGATGGCGTTCGCCCCAAACGAGTCATGATCTGATTTGGCAATGGAAGCTGATCCACCACCTGATTCGATTGCAGGTCGACCATCACGAGTCGATCTTTCAGCACGCCAACCACGGTCGAAGAATCGGCAAACGCCACCTCGTCGATCACGCCGCCGGGGATCTCGATGGTCTGCTCGGGTGTTCGTGTGCCGGTTTTCCAAACATCGATCCGCACAGGCTGGTGCGGACCCGACGTCGTCGAGCGTGCACTTGAAACCATCCGCGTGCCGTCGGCAGAAAATCGCACGGCTTCGGGAATGAATCGCCGAAACGAGAGAACCGTGGGAAGTTCACTGCGTTCGAGATTCCAAAGGAATGCCGCCTCTTTGTTGTTGGCTGTAGCCAACCTTGTTCCATCGGGCGAGAAGCTCATGTCCTTGATCGACTCGCCTGCGACAATACGCGCTTCAAGCGCGGATTGAAACACCCAGAGCATGGCCGCGACGGACCATATGCCCAGGGCGAGCAGCGTCCAAACGAGGGCGGTAAGCTTCTTACGATCGATGAGCAAGGTGGATGGCGTGGTTAGCCGCGCGGAGGCGCACCTGCAGCGGTGCGCGCTGAAGTATCGCTCGATGCGTGGTGCGATGTCGGCGGCGCGACCAGACTATCGCGGTGCCGCTCGTACCAGGCAATCGTCTCGATCAACCCGTCGCGCAGCTTGGTGCCCGCCTTGAAGCCGAAGGCACGCTCGGCGCGCGACGTATCGAGACAGCGCCGCGGCTGGCCGTCGGGCTTGGTTGAATTGAACCGCAACTCGCCACGGTAATCGCACAGGTCGCAGATCGTTTGCGCCACGTCGCGGATCGATGTTTCTTGGCCCGCACCCAGGTTGACGGCCTCGGGGCTGTTGTAGTGCTCCGTGGCCAATGCGATCCCTTGGGCGGCATCGCGGACGAACAAAAACTCCCGCGAAGCATTGCCGGTACCCCAGACTTCGATCGCCGGCTCGCCGGCGTCGCGCGCATCGATGACTTTGCGGATCAATGCCGGAATGACATGGCTTGACGCTGGATCGAAATTGTCGCGTGGTCCGTACAGGTTCACGGGCAACAACGTGATGGCGTTGAACCCGTACTGCTGACGGTAGGCCTGGGCCTGCACGAGCAGCATCTTCTTCGCCAGGCCGTACGGGGCGTTGGTTTCCTCGGGATAGCCGTTCCACAAGTCGTCTTCGCGGAACGGCACCGGTGTGAATTTGGGATACGAGCAGACGGTGGCCAGGCCGACGAACTTTTCGACGCCTGCCATGCGCGCCTCTTCCATGAGCTGAATGCCCATGATCGCATTGTCGTAGAAGAACTGGCCTGGATTGGCTCGGTTGGCGCCGATTCCCCCGACGACCGCAGCGAGGTGAACGATCACCTGCGGGCGCGCGTCGTTGAGCATCCGCAGAATGTCATCGCGACGGCGGAGGTCGTATTCGGCGCTGCGCGGCACAAAGATATCGCGCGCTCCGAGCTTTTCGAGTGCCTGGCACAGCGGCCGACCCAAAAAGCCGGCGCCGCCCGTTACGACAATCCGACGCGACTCAACATAACTCATGAACGTGCTCCTTCGTCTGGTATTGATCGGTCGCGAGTATCGGGTGTGCGGCACCGTGACCATTTGGCATCGCAGCATGATTCAGGGGGGCAGCGGCGGTGCGGGCTCGCGCTTCGCCAACGCCGGATGACTTGGTCGTGGTGCGGCCGGCGACTTCTTCGAGCAGATCGCCGAAGCGACGTGTGACCGAGCGGCGATCGTATTCGGCAACCGCCAACTCTCGGCCGCGCCGGCCCATGGCGGCGAGTTCCTCGGGATGATCGGCACACCAGGCGATCGCGTCGGCAAGCGCGGCAGGATTGCCGTTCGGCACCACGACGCCGCATTGTGCGTCGCGCACGACCTTTGCCAGATCGCTGGTCACCGGCGCCACAGCAACGGTCGCGATCCCCGCGGCCAAGACTCCGTACAACTTGCTCGGCATCAGGAACTGCGTCACACGTTCATCGAGCGGAATCAAGTGCACGTCGGGGGCGGTGAGGCTTTCGCCGAGCCGGCTCTTTGGTTGATACGGCAGGAACTCGAGATTGTTCAGCCGCAACTTGCTTGCTTGGTCGCGAAGCTGCTGCTTGCGAGCGCCTTCACCGACGATCAGAAAGCGAATGTCCGAACGGTGGTTCAACTTGCCTGCCGCGTTGACGACATCTTCCAATCGCTGGCACATGCCCAGATTGCCTGAGTACATGGCAAGAAATCGCGCCCCGGCAGCATGCTCGTCGCGGAAACGGTTCGGGGGCGGCATCGGTCGAACCGTGCGTGTGTCGATCCAGTTGGGGATACAAACGATCCGCTCGGCAGCGACACCGGCTCGGACAAGTAGCTGCCGCATTTCATCGCTGAGCACGACAACGCGATCGGCCCGCCGATGCACGCCAAAAAACAATTGGCGCAGCAGGGCGGTGAACCGTCCTTCGCGCAGCGTACCGATCGCCACGCCGATGTCGGGATAAATGTCTTGCAGGTAAACCACCAGTCGGCAACCGAACCAGTGGCGCAGGAAGCCGCCGAGTAAACATAGCCACGGTGGATCGGTTTCGACGACGACGATGTCGGGTCGCGGCAGTCGCATGGCGGCAAACCAGGCGGCGGCAAAGTAGCTCACCAGGTTCATCGCTTTGCCAGCGAACGATCGCTTGGGAAAGCGCGTGTTCCAAACGCGGTGAATTTCGACGCCATGCCGTGTTTGCGCGCCCGAACGTTGAAACGCCTGACCGTCGGGATTCTGGTTTGGTTGACCAGCCAAGACCGTGATCTGCATTCGCGGCGACAGATCCTCACACAATTCCGTGAGCAACTGCCCCGTGGCTTCGATCTCTGGCCAATACGAGCGATTCAGGAACAATACGCGCAGCGGCCGATCGGGATGGTTTGTCGTCGCGTGGCTCAATCGAGCGGATCCACCTGGCAGTCGTCGATCAGAACGCTCGCCCCTTGCTGCAGGAAATTGACCGCGACCAGCAGGTGGGTTCGGCCCTGGCGGCGCTGCACCACGCCTTCGAAGCCACGGAACGGGCCGGTCTTCACCCGCACGAGTGCACCCGGTTGCAGCATGCTCTCGACGGTAAGTGGGGCGCCGGTAGCAATGAGGTTGCGAATCTGTTGCAGGTCGCGATGGAGTTGGTCCTGGTCAGGAGCGAGGAGCGCCCGTGATACGCATCGTGTCGTCAGCGCGGCGCGACGCTGGTCTTCGCCGCCGCGCATGAACACGTAGTTGCTGAATAACGGCAAGTAAGAAACGCGAACGCGGCCCGAGGGCGAGCGACTGCGTTTGGCGATGGTCGGACAATAAAAAGCGATGCCTTGTGCACGCAGGCGACGGGTGAGCAGCTTTTCCTGGCGCGAGAGACTATAGAGCACCCACCATTGCGCGGACCCCAGGTCGTAGGCCGCGGAAGCACCAGCTTCGGCCGGACAATTTGCCGGCAGTTCAGTCGTGCCTGCGCAGGGTGGCCTGCTGCCGAACAAATCAGCGGGAAACTGGTCAATTTCGCGTTCAAGGATTGGCATGCAAACCGATACAGCGTCAACGATAAGTGATTATGCACGCATTCGTTACGTGTGAGCCGTTCAGGGGGCCTTGGGCTGGTCAGCGCGCACTCCGTCCCTTTGGGTGACAGAACCCCCATGAACATACCTTGCATTGTACCATTGGCCGTTGCCCCAGAGACCCAACCGGCCTTGTTCGCGCCGCGAGAAATTCGACATTGCGCGGGCCCCAAACAATCATCCACTAACCAGATCAGTCACCAAGCAGGCTTGGCGAAGCAGGCTCCGGTTCGGTTGATCTACGTACCGATACCGGATCCTGCGCCTGGAACGGTTGTTGGTATTCGAACGAACTGTCCGCATGTGCCGTTGGTGCCGATGGAGCCAGCAGTTTTGCAAGTCGCTCTTCGACCTGATTCAGCCGTTGCGACCATTGCTTCATTCGCGAGGCGACCGGGCCGTCGAGCGCCAACCCGGAGGCTGCAATGGTGCCCACAATGCGTCCCCCAACCGCCAGCGGCGTTTCGACCCGCCAACAATCGGCTGGGGCGAGCTTTGGCTCTCGCGACCAGGAAGCGTGGTAGCTTTCGTGCAACCACGGGATGTTCAGATTCAGCCGCAAAGTGTGCAAGGGAACCGCATCGGCCGTCTCGATGAGCATGGCCCACAGAGAATCCCAATCGCGCGAGCCTTGCAGGTGGAATGCCGATTGACGGATTGCCTGGCGCTGCCGGTGCGCCGGGACGATAAACGACACGCTAAGCCGGGACAGCGTATTGGCGATCAGCAAGAACTCGGCGTGGCCGAAGATGCGTGTCAGTACCATTGCTGCGACCATCACCAAGACCGAGCCGATGGCGTACAGCTCGTTGTCCAACCGAAGGCTGACGATCGCGCCGGTTGCCGTAATCAGGCATAGCACCGCGACCCAGATCAGCATCTGACGGTTGTCGAATCCACGGCGCAACAAACAGTGGTGCAGGTGCCCACGGTCGGTGGCGGCAATGCTGCGGCCGGTGAGCTTACGGCGGACGATCGCAATGCTGCAATCAAAGGCGGGTACGGCCCAGATCGCCAAGGGCGCAATCATCGCGTAGCTGGCGGCGCCTTTGAACGCACATCGCATGGCCAAGACACCGGCCAGCAGGCCGACGCACATGCTGCCGGCATCGCCCAGAAAAATAGTCGCCGGAGGAAAGTTGAACACCAGAAAGCCCAGCAGTGCCCCGGCCAGGGCGAGCGCGACGAGCGCCTCGAGGTCGTGCCCGGTGAGCATCGCCATGCCGGCAATCGTCGTGGTCAAAATGATCCCGACCGTCGCGGCAAGGCCGTCGGCTCCGTCGATCAGGTTGACCGAGTTGATCGCCCCCAGCAGCCAGAACAACGTGAATGGCCAGGCGAGCAGGCCCAGGTCGATCTGGTGGCCAAAAAATTGGACGTGCTCGACAACCAGATTCGACGACATGGCGATCGCGCACGCGACAATCTGGCCTGCGAACTTTTGTCGGGCACGCAACGCTTGGAAATCGTCAACAACGCCGACGACGCACAGCACGAGCACAGCCAGGGCCAACCCGCGCAACTCGCCAATCTGCTGTCGAACGACTTCGCCCCAAACACTTGGGGCAAAGCTGGTGATCGCGATGGTCGCGCACAATGCTAACAAAACCGCAACACCACCACCCAAAGGAGTGGCGCGGGCGTGGATCTTGCGATTGCGATCGGGAGCATCGACCAGACCGATGAATAATGCCACTTCGCGTGTGATGGCGGTAAAAACAACCGCCAACACAAATGCGACGACCAGCAGCGCGAAATGAGAGACGAGCATGGGACTTAGTATATCCTTCGCGTCGGTCGGTCGCCGTTAGAAACCGATCAGCAATGACCGACTACTTGTTCGCTTTCCTCGACATTTCTAGGAATCATACCGCCTAGAGGGGTTGTATCAGCTACTCCGTGGATGGCAGTTGGTGGTGGGCGCTGGAATTCAGCCACTCGAGACGAAGAACTGCCTCCTCGTATTGCTTGCTGCCTGGTTCCAACTGCCAGCACACGGTGGCCTCGGCCAGGGCTTCGTCGCGGCGGTTCAGCTGTTCCAGCAATCGAACCAATTCGAACCGCCAGGCGGCGTTCCGCGGGTCGATGACGAGCGCCCCTTTGAAGTGCTCGATTGCATTGTTGGGCGAGCCGCGGAACAACGCAACTTTTGCGAGCAAATATTCGCGCCAGGCCGCCGGAAGGTTGGGTCGCTGGTCGATCATTTCGCTGGCCAGGTTGACCAACTCGTCACGCTCG
>DASZPI010000922.1:0-3887 GCA_035550355.1 Pirellulales bacterium | reverse complement strand
CCGCGGGTCGCTTTCGACGATCGAAGGCGTGAACGCCGTGGGCACCACCGACGGCGTGCTCACCAGGCGCTGCGGGTCGCCGAAGCGGCTGCCGCCGGAGAAGGTCGGCGGCACGAACGCCTGCGCGCCCAGCGTACGCATGACCTTGCTGTTGGTCACGGCGATTTGCACCGCTTCCTGCAGCGTAAGATCCCAGACCTCGCGGGCCTCGGTGTTCGACAGCGTCAGCGGAGGTTCGACTTCGTCGACCTCGGACAGCGACTGCTGCTGAACGTCAGGGTACTCGATGTTTGTCGCCACTCCCTTGTAGTGCGACATGTCGCCATCGTCACGCAGGTACAACGGTTGGCTTGGCGAGCAGCCCAGCGAGGCCAGACTCGAGCAAGCCAGCACAGCGATTCGGCGAAGCAGTTGCCGTCTCATGGGATCCGCACGTCCTTCAGGGTCCGACGATGTGTGACAGCGCCAAACGCCGCGCGCCTGCCGTCTGTCGGGCGACAGACGGCGAGCGCACGCACGCTTGGGCCGCGATCACCGCGGTCGCGCCTCGTGCAAGCACTCGGCGCAACCCCCCGGGCGGAAATTCGACGGCAGCGAATTTATCGACTATGCCGCCGGTAAACTTTGAGGAATCCGAAAAGTCGAGCAGGGGCTCGCGTGCTTTTCCAAGCGCGCAGAATCGCGCATTTCACTGAAGCGCGCAGGGCCCCCTCACAAAGGACACTGAAGCAAGCTAGCGGACCGCACTTGCTTGCTGCGTGTGGGCTTTTTCGTACGCGTCCTTCTCGGCGCGCGTGCGGTCGATGCCAGCACGCAGCGCGGTTGCACGCTTGCTGCAAGCGTCGCTAGCAGCGACTTTCTCGGCCAACGCCTTCTCGGCGGCGGTCTTGGCCTGGGCCAGCTTGTCGGCCTCGGCCTTGAGCCCCGGAAGGCTGGCTTTCAGCGACTTGAGCTTCGCCGCCTTTTCGCCACGCTGCTTGTCGAGCGCCTGCTGATCATCGCGCAGCTTGTGGATCGCCTGGCGATCGGCTTCGATCCGCTTTTCGAGCTGCGCGCGCGACTCCGCGAGCTTGGCTTCGCGCTTGTCCAGATCGCTGTTCTTGGCCGCATCGTCCTTGGCATCCTTCTTTTGCTTTTTGAGCGATGCCAGTTCGTTGTCCAGCTTGGTCGCTTCGGCCTTGAGCGGGTTGAGCTTATCGACCGCTTTGCGGGCCGACTCGCTCAGGGCCTTGGACTGCTTTTCGAGCGCGGGAATCTCGCCCTCGAGCCGCTTCAGGTCGTTCGCGGCGTTGGTGGCCTTGTCGGCGGCTTGCTTCCAAGCGGCTTGTGCCGATTCGGCCGATTGGCGCGTGGCGGCGACTTCGGTGGCCAGGCGCTTCGAGTCGGCTTCGAGCGTGCCGACCTCGGCAATCTGCTGCGTCAGCAGGTCGGCAAGCGTTGGCGGATTCTGGATCATTTGCGCCACCAGCACCGCATCCTTCGCGTTCCACATGCGGATGTCGCCGGTCCAATCGCCCGCCACCACGCGGGCGTCGTCGTGCGTGAGCACTACTTCCTGCACCTGGTCGGCCATGCCCTTGAAGGTTTGCAGTTGCTTGCCTTGGCCGTCCCACAGCTTCACTTCTTTGTCGCGGCCTGAGGAGACGATATTGCCATTGCGACCGAAACGAGCCGACAGCACGCCGCCGGCATGGGCGGTCCAGCTTTTGACCACCTTGCCAGTGTCGGCTTCCCAGGTTTTTACCGTGCCATCTTCGCTGGCGGTGGCGAGCACTTTGCTGTCGATGCGCCAGGTCACGTCGGTCACGCCGGCCGTGTGCCCGGTCAGGTTCTGGAACTCGCGGCCAGTTTCGGCTTCCCACAGAAACACGCCGCCGCTGCGATCGCCGGTGGCCAGCCACTTGCCGTCCGGGCTGAACTCCATCGAGTAGATCCAGTCGGTGTGCTTGCGCAGCTCGTATTCCAGGCTGCCATCTTCGACGGCGTACACGCGCACGACACGGCGCGGACCACCCATCGCTACCAGCTTATGATCGGGGCTGATGTCGGCGGCCAGCACGGCGTCGACTTCTTCACCCAGTTCTGCAACCCGTTCGCCCTTGCGCACGTCGTACAACACGACACGCCCTGCCTGGCCATGACGACCGCCGCCACACAGCAACAGGGCGCCGTTGCGGCTGAACTTTAGCGCCAGTGGCGAGCCTTCGGGAAACGGCAGGATGCCGATCAATTCGCCCGAGTCGGAGTTGTAGAGCAGGATTTGTTTCTGACCGCCGACGGCCACCAGCGGCGCCCAGGGGCTCGAAGCCAATGCTGTGATCGCGCCGCCACGGGCGCTGGTCACAAACGGCTGGCGGAACAAGCCGGTCGGCATCGGCGGCGGGCCTACGGGCTTTTGGCTGCCGGCGGCGGTGTTGAGCTCGAGGTTGGCCTTCTTGGCAACCTTGGCCTTCGAGCCGCTGTTCTCGAGTGCGCCTTCGATGATCCACTGCTTGATCAGGGCCAGCTTCGCCTCGGGCAGCTTGTCTTGCTCGGGGGGCATCTTGGGCTGTTCCTGGTGCGAAACCAGGTGCCACAACCGCGAGCTGTCGATGTCGCCGGCGATGACCACCTCGCCGCCGGCGCCACCCTTCATGACCGAGCCATAGGTGTGCAGGGCCAGGTCGCTCTTCGAGTCGTCCTGGTTGTGGCAGCTATAGCAGTGCTCGCGAAAGATCGGCTGAATGTCGTCGGCGTAGGTGATCTTCTTCTTGGCGTCGCCCGCGGGCTTGGCCTCTTCCGACCACGCCGAACGCGGCGCCACGACGAGCAACGCAACCAGAACCGGCAAACGGCGAAACAGCAGTGACATGCGATGACCTTCGAGATCTGAAATCGGACGATCCCAGATTTGAAATGCAAATTAAGAACTAGTGGTTGAACACAAACTCGCGGGAATTCAGCACCGCCCAGAAGATATCTTCCAGGGCTTTCTGCTTGTCCTGTTCGTCGTCAACGATCTTGCCCAGCTTGGCGAGTTCGTCGGCCGACGGCTTGCGCGACAAGCAGCGGATGTAGATCGTGTCGATGATCTGCTCGGGGGTCTTCTTGTCGGCGAGCATCTTCTTCACCACGCCGCCGGCTACCACCTTGTTCTCGATGGTCGTGCCGTTGAGCAGGTGCAGCGACTGCGAAAGCGTGGGGTCGGTCTTCACGTCGCAAGCGCACACCGTCTCGCGCTTCGAGCGGCCGAACGTCGTGAGGAAGTAGCTGCTCGTGGCGCCGTCGGCAATCTGTACGGCGTGGGCGCCCAGCGGCAGCCCCTGGAATTTCTCGCTCGAGGTGGTCACCTCGTTGATGCAATCGAGCAAGCTCTCGGCCCGAATGCGGCGGACGTTGCCATGGGCGAAGTTCTTCTCGTCGTCTTCGTTGCTCGCATTGCGGGCCGTCGAACGTTGGTAGGTGTTCGAGTTGCAGATGTCGCGCACCAGGCGCTTCAGATCGTAGCCGTAGTTGGTCAGTTGATCGCCCAGGGCTTGGAACAACTCGGGGTTCGTGGGCGGATTGCTGACGCGAATATCATCGACCGGCTCGACAACGCCGATGCCGAAGAAGTGGTCCCAAACGCGGTTGGCAATGCTGGGGGCGAACAGCGGGTTATCCTTCGACGCCAGCCACTGGGCCAACACGGCGCGGCGATCCTTACCGGCGGTTTCAGGCGCCGGGCCGCCCAGATACTTGGGCGGCAAGCTCTTTTTGAGCACCGGGTGGTTCACTTCGCCCGAGCCGCGGTTGTAGACCACGTACTCGCGCGGGTCTTCGCCGCGCTTGCGCGCAATCTGCGAGAAGAACGACGCGAAGCTGTAGTAGTCGTCCATCGTCCAGCGATCGAACGGATGGTTGTGGCA
>DASZPI010000921.1:0-2972 GCA_035550355.1 Pirellulales bacterium | reverse complement strand
TGTGCTGGACTGCTCGGCAACCATCGCCACAGGCAGCGCGGTTCCGGCCGTCAACCACCACCACACGAACGCGCCCGAGGCAATTCCCGACAGCGGCACGCAGGCCCACGGCAGGAATCGCGAGCTGGGAGCTGCATTCGGCAAGCAGGGATCGGGATTCGGGATGCGGGATTCGGTGACAGGGGAATGGGATTCGGCCGTCGGGACTTCGGATTCGGCGGTCGAGGTTTTTGGAGCTGAGGGGGTCGCCGGTTCGTTACCCGCTGCGGCACCTGAACCCTGACCCGCGGGCGCGGATCGCGGCTCGGTCCATCCCGCGGGTGCGACGACCTGCACGAATGCGCCGCACTTGGGACAGGCCAAGATCTGCCCGATCGCTTCGGTGCTGCAAACTCGCAAGCGCGCCTTGCAGGTCAGACACGCGATCGAGAAGAGTTCCGCGGGCATGTTGGGCGTCGCTGCCGGTGTTGCTCGGTGGTGCACGTCGTCCACCAGCGGCCGAACGTGCTCGTGCTATTTTGCGAACTCTGGCGGAAGCTTGTCGCCGCGCTTGGCGACGGCCGCTCGCGTCGTGACAAAGATCGTTTCGACACCGCTGTCGTCGGGCTTGATGATGTACACCAATTTGCCATCGGGATTGGCCCGGGCAAAGATGGTTTTGAAGATTTCCATCGCCGGCTTGTCTTTTTCCTCCAAGCCGAACGATTGGTTCTTCGTGATCCCCTCCAATTGTAGGTCGCTGCCGAGGATCACGACGGGGACGCCCAAGTCGTCGGCCAGCAACTGCATCGAGACTTCGAGCGTGTTGCGCGGGAAGCTGAGGCTGGTGATCTTCTTCAGCTTATCGGCGGCGGTTTGCGCTTGATTGCCGCCGGGTGCGGCGCCGCCGGCCGGCGCGCCCCCCTGCACGAACATGCCGCCGGTCAGGCTTTCGAGCGTGCACAGGTGGGCGCCCAAGGCCAGGTGCAAACCAGCGTTTGGCGGCAGATAGCTGCGCACCACGACCTGTTTATCGCCGGTGCCAAAGCGGGTCTCTTGTTCCCAGGCCTTCACTTTGTCGTCCAGGTCCACCAGCACGGCCTTGCTGAACGGCGTCAACAGCAGGTCGGCCTTGAACAGCTTCACCGCCTTGGGGATGTGCCGCACGCGATCGCGAATGGGCTCGGCAGGGGTGGTCGTCTCGGCCGTTGCGGCGGCATCGAACAACCGCGCTTCGGCAAAGAAACCATCGGGCGCCAAATGCGCGCTCACGGCCACGGCCTTGGGCGGATCGGGACGGTTGCCTTCGCTGTCGGCGTCGCCGCGCAATAGCCAATCGACAGCGCTTTGCAGCCGAGCGCCGCGGCCCTCGAACGCGCTCTTGCCCGCGGTCTCGAGAAACCGCGTCGGCATCAAAAACGTAAAATGACGATCACTATCGGTCGATTGCAGCAGCTTCTCGGGCTCGGGCATGGCCCACAGCACGACCGAGCCGTTGATCGATTCCTGAATTTCGTCGACCGGAGCGACGACGACCACGCGGCCCCCTTCGGCCTTGGGAACGTAGTAGCCCATCGCGTCGCGCTTGAAGAACTTTTCTGCGCCGGCTTCCATCGGCTCGGGGTTGCCCCAGGCGCCCATCAGTGCCGACTCATCGACCGGTTCGCTCAAATGCGCCACCACCGCGATCGTTCCCGATTCACCGCCGCTCTCGGGCCAACCGACGATGACCTGCTCGATCTTTTCCAGCGGCGCGCCGACGAGCCCGGGCAACGTGTTTTGCACCCAGTGGCCCAAGGTGCCCAGCGGATGGCCGCCGGCGAGATTCTCGAGCGCCGGCGATTTGTCGGGCGCCAACAGCGGCTTGCCTTCGGGATGCTTGAGAATGTCGGCCGGGCGAATGGCGGCGACCGCCTGCATGCCTAGGGCCAGATATTTCAGATCGAGCGGCTTGCCGTTGGTCGGCGAGCCCCAGATGCCGTCGTCCAATCCCGCGATCGGCTCCTTGGGCGCCTCCGGTTCTTCGACGACCGGCGCGGTCGTCGCGCTCTTGGCCGCCGTCGCGCCTGGTTCGGGCATCGGCTGTGGTGAACTTGTTAGCGATTCGGCGACCTTTGCCAGGTCAAACACACCGGCAAAATGCAATCCCGCAGCCGTGCCGATCGAGATCACGACGATCGCGGCGACCACGATCGTTACCATCCGCTTGCGCTGACGCGCCAAACGAGCGCGTTCGCCCAACGAACGGCCCCCAGGCGCAACCGGGGCGGCGGGCGCCGGCGCGTCGAACGTTGACGCTGCGGGAAACGCGGCCTCGGCAAATTGCGGTGTCTCGGCCGGGAACACTGGCGCGGCCGTCGCGACCGCGGGCATCGCGCCGCCGACCGGGATTGCGGCAGCCACCGGCACGGCGCCCACGGGAATCGCACCGACCGGTATCGCGCCCACGGGAACCGCGCCAACAGGGATCGCACCCACAGGAATCGCGCTCGCCACTGGCGCTACAATTCCCGCGGGCACGGCAACGGCAATTGCCGGCGCCGCGGTCGGAATCGCCCCAACGGGCGTGACGTGCATTGGAGCGGGGGTCGCCGAAGGGACCGCCGGCGCGACGTCGAGCGCCTCGGCCGCGGCAAACTCGGCAGCTTCGTGCGCGCGGCTGGCAGCGTCGGCCGCCACTGCGGCCTGCAACGCCTCGGCTTGCGCCAGCGGGTTGTGCTCGGCGAGCCACTTTTCGTATTTTTGGCTGGCGCGTGTCGGCGGTTTGAGTTGCGTCTGTGCCACGTCGGGCGGAATGTGGGCGAGCAACCCCTCGACCACGCTTTCGGCCTTCTGATAGCGCAGCTCCGGATCCTTGGCCATCAGGTAGCCAACCAATTTGGCCAGCGCCGGCGGAACGCCCGGGTTGACTTGTTCGAGCGGACGCGGCGTCTCTTTCAGATGCTGGGCGAGCTTTTGCTTGAGCGTGGCGCCGGCGAACGGCGGCGCGTTGG
>DASZPI010000920.1:0-12987 GCA_035550355.1 Pirellulales bacterium | reverse complement strand
TTGCTTCCACTACACAAATTTGCAACCGCTGTGGAGAGAGGACAACCAACGGAAAGGTGCACAACTTCCGGACATGTTCGGCGATGCAGTTCCAAGCCAAAGGAAGGCGATGGAACTCACCAGGCTGACTGCCGGCATGCTGACTCCCAGAGACGTCGCAGAGCTGTACTGCTGCTCCGCGGAGAAAATTGTGACGTTGATCAGGTCTGGTGCCCTCCGTGCCTTCAACTCCGCGATTAGCACGCTGGGGCGGCCACGGTACTTGATCAGGCCGGACGACTTGCGGGCCTTCGAGGCTGCCCGGTCTAACGTGCGGCCCACGCCAGCCAATGTTGACGTGACGTATAGCCGTCGGACGCGTCAACGCCGTCGCCTAAGCGATGTGCCGAGTGTCTTCTAAACGTCGCACTGCATGGACATTTCATCGGATCGATCGCGAATCATCAGAAAGGAATTCAATATGGAACGGAGAAAATTCTTAGCAGCCGCCGTTGCGCCGCTTGCTGCTCCCGCCGCCAGCCCGATCACCGCGCTCGTGCCAATGAATGCCGGCGCCGGCGGAACGCTGCCAACCTTCGACGGGCAGCAGCTCACGGCACCCGCTGGGCCCGACAACGCCTTTCATGCCGTTCTAATCGTGGGCGGGGGGCAACCGACCGAGCTGTACGACGTCGGAAAGTTCAGTGATGCAAAAACCACCGCCAGGGTGTGGAACACACACGGGAGCTTCGAGAAAAACTACGAACGCCGTGCCGTCCTAGTGCCGATCGCGGTCCAGATCGTGGGTCCACCGGTCGAGATCCCACGACCGAAACCGAGCGACCAGCAGCCGATCGCCACAGCGAGCGGCGACGCGCTATCAGGACCGGAGATCCAAGACAGCTTCTACACGACCAATGGGAACTTGGCGGGGAGTGAACGCGCGATACGCGTCGCCATCGCTATTCACTCTGCCAGGCATAAGGCCGCGAAGATCACGAAGCACGCATTCCGGCCGCTCGACACCGCCAGGCGTTTTCGAATCGTGTGTCTCGACTGGACCCCCAACGCCTTTAGCGATGAATTCGATTGGCGCGTCTACGATGATTCGATCGACCGCAAAACGCGAGACGCGCTCCGCCACGAAGGGTACGCACGCGATGCCGAAGCCGAAGAGGATTATCCGAATCCTCAGTCGTTTCTCGACGTGCCGCCGCACTCGCACGCGTACAACGAGCAGAACAGCAACGTGTTCCCGCCCATGACGCGTGAAGAGGGCATGGCCAAGGTCGCCGCAATGAACGCCGAGACGTGGGGTACCGGTCCCACGTGGGCGGGCAAGAACTGCGAAGGCTTCGATTGGGCCGTGCTGGTCGAGGTAGGCAAGACGCCATTAGCCGGCCTCGTCACGATCGAGCTCGAGAGCACCGGCATCGGCGCCTTGGATGGTTTCATGGCCAAGCGGCCAGTTCGCGCCGTGCGGTTCACTGACGAGGAACGAGCACGGTACCGTGTACCACCGTTCGACGGCGATCCGCCAGTCGATCGCCCATAATTCGCCATCCTTCGTGCGCCCGGTGCTGCCACCGGGCGTTTTTTTAGTTTTTTCATGTTGCATTCTTTTGCAACCATGTTACAATTAAAAGCAACAAGGAACAAGCGATGCCGACCTACTTCATCCTGTACGACGACGAAACGATTGAACATCTGGCCAAGCACCATGTCTTGATCGAAGAGTTCGAGCAGGTGGTCAGCAACCCGCAGTGGACCGAGCCGAGCAAGACGTCCGACAACATGATCGCGTTCGGACACACGGCAGCAGGTCGTTTCCTTGCCTGCGTGTACGAGCAGATCGACGATACCCACATCCTCGCGATCACAGCCTACGAGGTGTAACGATGGCCAAGAAGTACCAGCTAAATAAGGTTGAGTTCAATGCCGAGCAACGGTCGCGGGTCGAGAGGGCGCAGGCCGCGGCCGAACGCGACAGGGAGGAGATCGTTGCCCGCGGACGTGAACTGAAGGCAAATCTGGATCAGTGGCAGGAAATCTTCTCCGAGCTGAAAGCCGAACGAGTGCGGAAGGGCCTTACCCTTGATCAGCTCGCCCAGTCGACCGGGATCAGTAAGCCAGCGCTGTCACGTCTTGAGAATGCGGCCAACCCAAACCCGACGATGAGCACGCTCCTGCGGGTGGCAGAAGCCCTCGGCAAAGGTATCTACATCAGGCTGGGCTATCGGGTCCGCGGCAGCACCGGACGAGCGGTCATCCTTGAAGCGCCCAGGGAGCAATCCAGGAAGCGGCGATCAAAAATGCGAGACTAGCCGGTGCGCCTACCTGCGGTGTCGCGACACCCGTTTTGCCGGTTTAGTTCATCAAGACCGGGAAAAGAACAGGATGGAGATTCGCGTATTTCACGAGGAATTCGAGGGGTCGTCGCGGTTTTTACCGCGCGGGGTTTCGATTAAAAGTCCGTTGCTCTACCGACTGAGCTACAGCCTCAGCGATTGCCGTGTTCTGTGTCGATGCACGGTGCTCTCGACCGGCCGCATTGCCGGTGCAGAAAGAAGATTCAGTCTATCGGCAAATCGACGTGTGACAAGGTACGTTGGCTTACCGCCAGTCGCCCGACAGAACAAAGGCGGCCCAGTAGTACGGATGCAACTTTCCGTTGGGCATTGCGGAAGGCGTTTTGTCGACGCTGATTTCCAGCCCGCGCACCAGTCCTGGCTGTTGTACACCCTCGCGAATCAACCATTGCTGCGCTTGGCGCAGCGCCTCCACTTTAGTCGGGACGGGCGAGGCAAGCATTCTGCGATAGAACTCGATCATCAGGCTGCTGGTGGCCTTGTCGGGAACCGACCACAGCGTAACGACGCTGGTCGGCGATCCCGCGGCAAACAGCGACCAGGTGAGACCGAGTACTCCTTCGCCGCGCATCCGCTGGCCGAGCGCCGTTTGACAGGCGCTGAGCACCGTAAGATCGGCGTGCAGGCTTATATCCAATATCTCTCGCGCCTCGAGGCGGCCGTCGTCCTGCGGACTCGGCGCCAGCGCGATCGCCGAGTACAGCGGGGCCGCTTCGTTTAGCAGCCCGTGTGTGGCGAAGTGAACGAAGCGGGCATGCGGCAGCGCTTGCTTGACCGCGGTCTCGTTCGCTTGGTCGCCCAACAGCACCAGGGCGCCGCTGCCGAACATCGCGCCCAGACCCTGCACTTCGTCGGCAGTCCCCGGTAGATCGCTCAATTCCGATCGGAACGCCGGCCGGCCGACGGCCAGAAGCGGGATCGGCGCGTCGTCGCCCCGGTTTGCGGGGCGACCGTCGTGCAATTCGACGATCTTCAGCAAGGCCGTCACGGAAGGCGCGTAGCTGACTGCGAAGCGTTCGAGAAGGTATTTTCCCGTGGGATCCTGCAAAGCGTGGAACGGAATCGAATTCAGCGAACTGTCAGGAATAACGACCAGGTGCCGCTTGCCGGCCAGTTGCGCTTCGGCGGGAGCGAGCAAGGCACGGTACAGCCGCTCGCTCACGGCGGCGGTATCGGTGCGGGGATCCTGGCATGCGGTCCGGAACGCATCAACGGCTGCGGCCAGCTCCTTTTCGAGTCCGGGCAGTTGATGCACGATTAGCGTCGCTGGTTCGTCGGGTCGCTCGCCGGCGGTGAGCACGAACAGCAGCGTCTGCGATTCGTTGGCGAAGTACGAGAGGACGCACAACGTGGGATCACGCGCGAACAGACCCAGGTTTAGCACTTCGAGCGTAGCAGGCGCAAAGGCAGCGCGCTCGGTTTGCAGTTGCGGATGAGCCAGGTATAGGCGTCGCCGAAACGCGTCGTACTCGGCGCGGGCGCGATCGAGACTTTCACGCGCCGTGGCAAGACGCTTCGTGCTTGCCGACGCCGTTGCGGCTTGCGATTCGGCGGAATAAAGCGCGATGGTTGCTTCGAGTTGCTGTTCCTCGCGGCGTTCGTCGGCGCTCATCAACTTACGGACGTCGCCATGTCCCGACTCAATGATTTCGACCAGCGTGCGGGCCTTGGCCTGCTCGCTGACCGTGAACGTCTCGACAGGTTGACGGAGTTCGATCAGGCATCGCGAGAGCGCGTAGTAGACCGCGCCGTGCTTACCGATCAGACTCATTTGCATCGAATACTCACGGGCGCCGGCACGCACTGCTTCAAAGCTTTCGATGGCCGATCGATATGCGTCGGCGGCTGCGCTCCATCGTTGTTGTTCGAGAGCGACATTGCCGGCAAGCTGGTGCGTGAGCGCCAAGAGCAGTTTCTCATCGAGCTCGACAGCGATCTGTCGCGCTTGCTCGGCGCGCTCGAGCGCTGCGTTGTACTGCTTTTGTTCGAGGTAAGCGTTGCCGATGTTGGCGAGGAAATTCGCCTCGAACGATCGCAGCCCCAACTCACGCGAGATGGCCAGTCCACTTTCATACGCGCGGATCGTCTCATCAGTGCGCTCGAGTAACATCAGCGCCTGGCCCATCCCGAGCAAGGCGTTTGCCTCGGCAAGCTTGTTACCGATGGCCACGGCAATCGCGCGCGATGCTTGTTGCATCTCGAGGGCCTTGGCGTAATCGGCCTGGAAGAAATAAACGTGCCCCAGGTGCCGAAGCGCCTCGGCTTCGTCTTTTTTCAGCCCCAGCGCGCGCGCGCCTTCCAGCGCCGGCTCGAGGCTTGCAAGCGCGTCGGCGTAGCGGCCGATGTGCTGATACAGGTCGCCGAAATCGATCATCACGGCGACTTGGTGCGCCTTATCACCGATTTCGCGATCGATTCGCAGCGCGGCTTCGAGCGATTCGATGCCTTTACCGTATTCTCCGGCGCGCTGTTGCAAGATGCCTTGGGCTTCTAAGGCCTGAGCCTCGAAATCACGGTCGCCAATGTCGCGCGCAATTTTCATCGCCTTCTCGTTGGCTTCGCGCGCCTTGGCATTATCGGCCAACTGCATGTAATAGCTGGAGAGATTTGACCATTGGTAGGCCTCGCCGTGCCGATTGCCTGCCTCGCGGTTGATCTTCAACGCTTCTTCAATCGCCTTCAGTGCGTCGGGATAGCGACCGACGTGCGTATACGCGCTCGAGATGTTGCCGAGCGTCTGTGCGAGACGCGCTTGATCGTCAGCATCGCGTGCGGCGCTGACGATCTGTTCGTACATCGTAATTGCCCGACCGTACTCGCCAATGAAGAAGTAATGGGCGGCAATATTTCCCAGAGCATCGGATTCAAGCACCGTGTCGTGAATCTCTCTGGCGATTACGAGAGCGGCGTTGTACGACTCGAGTGCCTGCAACGGCTGCCCGAGCTTGTCTTGCGCATTGCCCAGGTTGTGCAGGGCACTGCCCTCGGAGTCGCGGAAGCCGTGCTCGCGCGCCAGCCGCAGGCAAGCCTCGCTGTTGGCACGCGCCTCGGCATAACGTCCGACGCATTCGTAGACAACGCCGCTTTGCGAGAGCGCGTAGATTTCATGCCTGGCGTCGCGGATGTCTCGGGCAATCGCCAAGGCCTCGTCGCACACGGCCAATTCGTCGGCGTACGCTGCCAACGCGTGCAATTGCCAGCCGATCGCAAGCAACGGGTCCAATTGCTCGACTTTGTTTCCTAGTTCGGCGTAGATCGTGATCGCGGCTCGGTAGCTTGCAATCGCCCGGGCGTGATCGTTTGTCGCGCCGTAGGTCCTCGCAAGATTGACGAGGGTGTTGGCCTCGTCCGACCGCATGCCGAGCTCGCGCTTCAATGCGAGCGACGATTCATAGGCCTGCCCGGCTTCGGCGAACTTTTTGATACGTTCGTACGCCACGCCGAGATTGTTCTGGGTTTTGGCCTCGGCGAGTTTATCATTTGCGGCGCGACTGAGCTCGAGTGCTTCCTGATAGGTGGCGATCGCCTCGTCAAAACGCTCCGACAACCGCAGCATTCCCGCTGCGTTGTACATTGCTCGGGCTTCCATGTCGGGCAGCTTGAGCGTCTGATAAATGCCGCGGGCGTTCAAGAACTCGTCGCGCGCCGGCTCGAAATTGCCCTTCGCCTCGAACAGGCGTCCCAAGGCCATGTGGCAGTCGGCCACCATCGAAGGGTTGTCGAGCCGGTCGGTGATGATGAAGGCCAAATCAATCAAGCGCCGGCCATTGGCAAAATCCTGGTGCGACCAATACGTCTCGGCAAGATTAAGCATGGCGACGGCAAGATTGACATTCACGGCATCCTTGTTGGCTTCCAAAATACTTTGTCGCTCGGCCTCGCTTGTTGCCGCCGCGAGGCGCTCCGCTACGAACCGTTCGACGGGGCCATAGCGATTGACCTTCCAGGCACCGTCGCCACGGACGCATTCGATGGCGCGCACCAGCTTGCCGAGGAATGGATGCTGCCGGCCGTTGCGGATGTCGATGCCCGATAGCTCGACGCGAACGATTGCCAGCGCCGTAGCCGCGTCGAACGCCACGCGTACGACCTCGATGCTCTTGGCCTCAATCGGGCCGGTTTCGGCGAACAGCTTTTGCATCGTCTGCTGGCGCGCGGCGAAGTCGGGCGAGGCCTTGGTCCACAGCGCCATGAATGCCGTCATATCCTTGGCGGCATATGCTTGGAAAAACTGCCCCGCGACGGCGCGGACCTGCTGCTCGTCGTCGGAGAAATTTTGGCCGCGCACGACATCGGGCGCGGCGGCCAGCAGGAACAATAGTATCGCGGCCCGTGGCAACACTCGCGCGCGATCCATGACGAGCCCTCGTCGCAATCGCATCACGGTGCGGCTCACTTAGTTCCACCACCAGCGCGTCTCGGCAGCGGGGGCTGCGGCGCGAGCGGCAGGATCGAGCGTGGGCGATTGCTCGATTTTCTCGAGCAGCTCGTCGGTGCGAATTTCCACTCCGCCCGAGGCGCTGACGATGTAGCCGTTGGCTCGCTTGATCACACTGGCACGCGATGCGGTGGTGCGGGGCGCGTCGTACTCGTCGGTCGCAAGCTGCGTCGGGTCGGTCAGCAGCGAGAAGCTGTAACCCGCTTTGGCCGGCAGGTCTTGCGCCGTAATGATCGCGGCCACGATGGCCATGTCCATGCAGCTGCGCAACTGAGCGAAAATCGGCTCCTTGGCGGCGAGTTCGTCGTAGCGAGTGGTCATTGCCTGCGCCCAAAGTTGAGCGGCAGAGCTTGTTTTGCCGGTGGCGACCTTCGATCCATCGGCCGCGAAGAGCGAATCCTCGGTCATGCACTTCACGCTGCCGCCGCGCAACTGCCAGGCGGTACGATCCGCGTTGGTGAGCAGCGGAGCATAGTTCGGCACCAGCCACCAACGCGGCGTCATGCTCTGCATGCCGCGGCCGGCGACCGGGATCATTTCGACGTACGAGGTCAGCCGTTTACCCAGGGGCGAAGGATCGAGCGCCATGCCGAGGCGCTTCATACGGTAGTCGGCCGCGACGAGCACTCGAGCAAAATGGCTGGTCGCCGGTATGCCCGTCACCGAGACGACCTGTGGCCCGAGCAGGTGTTCGATCTGCTGGATCGTATCGTTGTTCAAGGCGATCAACGACGAAGCGAATTGTCGCAGGCTCGCCAGTCCCTCTTGCGTGGGATCGATTGAGCAACTGATTCCAGACTCTTGGTTTCTTCGTGCATTACGCAGCGCGACCATCAGATCGTCGAGCAGCAACACGGGACGGCCCGTTGTGCGGCCGACGACAAACCCTTGGCTGTCGATCGTCCAGCCTTCGCCAAATCCCGCCAGCACGATGTCGTGCTGCTCGGGGTACACGAAGACGTACTCGATCGTTTGCAGGCCGGCCAGGTAGCGCATCTCGTCCGAGGGATCTTTGCCGGTGCGAAGCTGTTCGTCGATTGCTTGCTCGAGCCGGCGCAGCGACACTTTGCGCAGGTCGGCGGGCTGGATCAGATCGCCTGGCTGCTCGGCCAAAGCGCGGAGCAGCGTTTGCCGCAACTGATCGCGGTCGTCGATTTCGGCATTGCTCAACATGCCGAGCGCGTCGACATACACGCCGCCGACCGATTGACGTCGGCCTCGACCACCGCCGCCGCAGCATTGGGCCGAGGCGGTCGTCTCGAGCAGCAGCAGAAATAGTGACAGCAAGCAGGCCAGGCGGCAGAATGCAGCGGTTTTCATCGTGGCGTCGCTTCGAGCCATGAGCGTGGATGCCTTTCTATGAAACCCGGTTAGGCGCAACAACGTCACCCTCGAGTCCTTTCGAGCTCGTTCTCGCGCTAACGCGTTAAGTACCTACGCCAATCGTAAGTTGCGCCTCAAATATCCACAAGGAAATTATGCGCGGTCCGACCCGCTCCGCGAACTCGATGACACCGGCTCGCTGAGACGGTCCTAGCCGGTCGATAAGGTAAAAGTGGTCAGCAGCCCGGACCGCTTTTTGCCCTTTCTTAAGCGAAAGTAACCTGGAAAAATAGCGTGTCTGCGACGACCTTGCCGGTTATCGCGGTCGCAGCGGAATTGGACCTTGGATTGCCCCTGCTATGAATGCCTCGACCATGACAGCACGTCGTTCGGCCCAGTCCGAGACGTTTTCGGTCCGCCAATGTCGCGAGATTGTTGACGATCTGTTCGAGCCCTCGGCGACGATTTACTGGACTGACTTTCTGTGCTCGGTGAGCTTGGCCTGGATTTGTTTTGTGGGCTTGCGCTGCTCCGATTCGATTGCGGTCCAAGCGATCTCGTATGTCGGCGCGGTGCTGCTGTTTTATCGCGCCGGCTCGTTCATCCACGAGCTTGTGCACTTGCGACGCGGCACGTTCCAGGCCTTCCATGTGGTTTGGAACTTGCTCTGCGGCATTCCGCTGCTGATGCCTTCGTTCATGTACACGACGCACGTCGGTCACCATGCGAAGAACCATTACGCCACCCCGGAAGACGGCGAGTACCTGCCGCTGGCCCACGGCCGCATGCGAGGCCTATGGCTGTATCTGGCGCAGGCTTTTTTCGTGCCGATCTTGATGGTCATTCGGTTCTTGATTCTCACGCCCATTGCGTGGATCAGCCCCAGGGCGCGGGTCTGGATTCAACAGCGTGCGTCGTCGCTGGTGATGGACCCGTCGTACATCAGGCCGCTGCCTTCGAACCGCGAGCTGCGCGCTTGGCGCCTTCAAGAGGCCTGTGTGTTCTTGTTGGTGGCATTCATGGCGGGGCGATTGTTTACCGGCATGATGCCGCCGATGTTTCTGGTGAAGTTGTATCTGCTGTCGGTTGGCGTGCTGTTGATCAACGAGGTGCGCACCCTCGGGGCGCATCGCTTCCGGTTCGACGGCAAGCACGAGGTGACGTTTCTCGAACAGTTGCTCGACTCGGTGAACTATCCCGCTCGGCCCTGGCTGGGCGAGCTGTGGGCGCCGGTGGGTTTGCGGTTCCACGCGCTGCACCACCTGTTCCCGTCGATGCCGTATCACCGGCTGGCCGAGGCCCATCGCCGGCTGATGGCCCAATTACCTGCCGATTCGCCCTATCGACGGACCGTCAGCAGCAGCCTGCCGGCAGCGTTGAGTGAATTGGTGGCCGAGATCCGCAAAAAATCGTCCGCCCCCGAGGCCGCGACCAGCGCTCACGACGTGGCGCCGGCCGGCTCGTAGTCGTACATGCGGTACGTCTTGTAGATCTTGGCGCCGCCTTTTTCCAGCCCCAGCCGCGCCAGGTCGTTTTCTTCGTCCACCCACGAGAATTCGGCCTCTTCGATGCTGATTTCCCGTGCCTTGGGCACCAAGGCGCGCATCAGCACCAGCCCCAAGCCCCAGCGCTGAAATTCGGGGGCCACATTGATGCTGAGCACGCGGATTCGCTTGAAATCTTTTTTTCGGCTCAGCAGGCGCAGGAAGCCGAATGGAAACAATCGGCCGTTGATTTCCTTGATCCGCGGGTTGTAATCGGGCAGGCCGATGATCACGCCGACGCCGCGCCCTTCCGATTCGGCAATGATCGTCAGCTCGGGAATCAGCAGCATCCGCAGCGACGCCGCCAGCTTGGTCAGCTCGCGATCGGTCAGCGGCACAAAGCCCCAGTTGATGTCGAGCGACGCGTTGTACAGGTCGAGAAATAGCCGCACATCTTCGCGGAACTTTTTCAGGTTGAGCGGTCGAATATCGGCTTCGCAGCGGCGTTGGGCCTGATCGGCCAGCGGGCCGAGGCGTTCTTCCAGCTCGGGCAATTGATCGCGATAACCGATGTACGCCAGCAAGTCGCGGCCCTTGCGAAAGCCGTAGCTTTCGACGAGCGACGCGTGATACGGCGGGTTGTACGTCATCATGAAGGTTGCCGGGCTGTCGAAGCCTTCGATCAGCAGGCCGCATTCGTAGTTCATCGACGGGTTGGCAGGCCCACGAATGCGCTTCAACCCGTGGCCGGCAAGCCAGTCGCGGGCGGCGTCGAACAAGGCGTGCGCCACCGACTGGTCGTCGATGCACTCGAAAAAGCCAAAGAAGCCGCGGCCATCGTTGTACCGCTTCAGATGCTCGGCATTGACGATCGCAGCGATGCGGCCGACCGGCTGGCCGTCGCGATAGGCCAGGAAGGTTTGAATCTTGCTTTCGTCGTAGAACGGATGCCGCGTGTAGTTAAGCAGCTCGCGCTGATTGGAAATCAGCGGCGGAATCCAATTCGGGTCGCCCTGATACAGCGTCCACGGCAGGGCGATAAATTGTCGCCGTTGGCCCCACGAACGCACGGGTCGAATCTCGATCGCAGCCATGCGGCAGTTTGGGTTCCGGAAAGGCCGTTGAAAGCGGCTAACATACTGCGCCACCCGGTTTGGTCAAGTTCCGAACCAGCGCAACCGACCGGCGGCTGCCGCTATGACGACCGCCCCGCCAGCCGTAAAATCGAATGTCGTCGCAGTCAACGGCTTTCAGGAGCTTTGCCGTGCCATCGCTGTTCGTTTTTCGAGGAAACGACCAAGGCATGCGCTTCGATCTCGACGCGGCGGCGGTCACCATCGGTCGCGAGGCAGCCAACCAAATTCAACTGCACGACCACGAGGTCTCGCGGCGGCACGCCGTTATTCGTTGCGAGGCCGGCACCTGCACCGTTAGCGACCTCGGCAGCTCGAACGGCACGTTCATCAACGGGCGCCAGGTCGAATCGCAAGTGCTAGCCAGCGGCGACGAGCTGCAAATGGGAAGCACGCAGATGCTCTTTACGGGCGCTGCGCACGAATCGGCCAACGAACTGGTCGAAAAGGTCGATATCGTCGCCCAGCATGCCAAGGACGATCACTCGCGCATCGTTCGATCGATGTCGCACGAGGAAGGCAGCCGATTGTTCGATTCGGTCAGCGATCCCGGGCAGAGCGCCTGGCTGGCGCGGGCGCGCAGCAACTTGCAGGTCATGTATCGCACGGCCCTGGCGGTGAGCCACACGCTCGATATCGAGCAACTGCTCAACCGCATCATGGAGTTGATCTTCGAATGGGTCGAGGCCGATCGCGGTGTGATCATGCTGCTGAACGTCGAGACACGACAGCTGGAGCCGCAAGTGCGCCGCAATCGCCGCAATAGCTCGGTCGACGACAAGATCAGCATCAGCAAGACGATTCTCGATTACGTCATGGATCGCAACGAGGGCGTGTTGACCAGCGATGCCCAAGACGACACGCGTTGGAATCCCGCGGCGAGCATTTTGCAAATGGGCATTCGCGAGGCGATCTGCGTTCCCATGCAGGGGCGCTACAACACCGTGGGCGTGATCTACATTGATACCTCGACTGCTCCCCAGCGCGTGCTGCAACGCGGCGGAGCGGCAAAATTCTCCGAAGAGCATCTCAAGTTGATGATCGCCATCGCCCACCAGGCGGCATTGGCCGTCGAAGACACTCGGTATTACTCGGCCATGGTGCAGGCCGAGCGCTTGGCCGCCGTCGGTCAAACGATTGCTACGCTTTCGCATCACATCAAGAACATTCTGCAGGGCATTCGGGGCGGCAGTTACCTGATCAAAGAAGGCCTGTCGCACCACGACGAGACCATGGTCTCGAAGGGCTGGGAGTTTGTCGAGAAGAACCAGGATCGCATCTCGAACCTCGTGATGGACATGCTCACGTTCAGCAAGGAGCGCGAACCCGATCTCGTTGCGGCGGAACTCGATCGAATCGTGGGCGACGTGGTCGAGTTGATGCAAGCCCGCGCCCGCGATCGAAAGGTCGAGTTGAAATTCGTGTGCGGCCACGATGTACCGACCATGACGTTCGATCCTGAAGGAATGCACCGCGCGGTGCTGAACCTGGTAACCAACGCCATCGATGCCTGCGACCCGAACGTGTGCGAGCGCGAAGGACACGCCGGCCAGGTCGAGGTGCGGACCGAATTCGATCCAACGATCGCCACCGCGCGCGTCATCGTCAGCGACAATGGCCTGGGAATCGCCCCCGAAGATCTGGAGAACATCTTTTCGCTGTTCGTATCGAGCAAAGGTAGCCGCGGCACCGGGCTGGGTTTGCCGGTGAGCCAAAAGATCTTCAAGGAACACGGTGGCCGAATTCGCGTGGAGAGTGAAGTCGGCCGCGGCAGCCGATTCATCGGCGAATTTCCCGCCGTGCAGGTCGAAGCGCGATTCGACGTATCGTCGCCGAAGACCCAAGCGCTGACCGACTAGCCCGGCCCGCGCTGAAACGCTGCTGGTCTAGGTTGTTGAGCTCGGCGCGCGAAGCACTCCGCGGCGACGAAGCTTGGCCAGCAACGCATAGTCGTGGGTGAAGAACGGCTCGAGCGCTTCGCGCAGCGCCTGCAGATCGATGTTCGCCGGCCGCCAAACGGCATTGCGGAATCGATTTTTGTCTTGAATCGTGATCGCGTATTCTTGCTCCAGAAAGCCGTAGGCTTCCTGCAGCGAGCCGAAAACCTGCTGGAAGTGTGCGGGAATCGCGTTGCTCAGCAGTTCCACGGTTTCCTCGTTCACCAGCGTGTGCGGCGCTTGTTGCAACTCCCACTCGTTCGCCACGCCCAGGTAGCGCGCGAAAAAATCGCAATAGAAGTTCCTGCACAGTCCGTTGTGGAG
>DASZPI010000919.1:0-3679 GCA_035550355.1 Pirellulales bacterium | reverse complement strand
GACGAGCGACCCGCCGTTGTTGACGGTCAACGAGCCCGTGCCGCCGGAGCCGATGCTGGTTCCGCTGACCCACAAGCCGTGGCCGAAGCCCGAGGCCACAGTGAAGGTCGAGCCGGGGCCGCTGATCGTGAGCGCGCCGGTCGAAGTTGCATTGGTCGCGATCGAGATCGCGCCAGCGTTTACCTGCCCGCCGCCAGTCACTGTGAGCGTTCCCGAGCTGCTCGCAGCGTTTCCGAGCAATAGATTGTTCGCGCCCAGGTTCCATGCCGAGGCGGTGCCGCCGACGCTGGTGCCAGCGACCGTGACGACGCCGGTCGAGTTTGTGAACTCGCCCAGAATGGTGCTCGCGCTGGTGACCTGCCCGCCGCCGGTGATGGTCAGGTAGCCGGCGCCGTTGTAGCCCAAGTACAACTGGCTCGCACCGGTCCATTGCGACGCGGTTCCCGAGCCACTGGTGCCGGCAATGGTAATGCTACCGGTCGAGCCGGCATTGAAGCCTAAGATCGCAACGCCGTTGGTGACCAGCGACGACCCGCCGTAGGCTGCGATCCCGCCGGTGTTGCCGCTCGTCGAGCCGATGTAAATGTCTTGAATTCCGCTCGTGGTGGCGCTATTGGTGAGCGTCAGCACCGGCGCGCCGCTGCCGTCGACGATCAGCAGGCCTGCTGACTGCGAATAGCCGAACGGCGGAATCGAGCCGTCGAAGGTGACCGACGAGCTGATGGTCTGCGCAGCGCCGGCGCGCACCATCAGCAGCGATGCCGCAATGACGAGCAGCGATAAGCGGGAACGGAACATCAACCGATCGTTGCGCAGCCGCCGATTGCGGCCGCACGCATTTCCCCTCCGAGAGTGGCGAGGCCGCTATTCTATGAGCTGGTGCAACCCACAGCCACGAAAATGCAGATTACAAATCGGTGGCGACCTGAATGCACTTTCGGCCCACGCCAAGCCGACATTTTGCCGCAGGCTCAGTAGTCGTTGGCCGCCCCGTGATCGGTGAAGCTGGCGGTGGTTTTTACCACCTGGCGGATGGTTTTGGCCGCGACTTCCTCGCGCAGCTTGGCGATCGCGGCCTCGACCGGCATCGCCCCCTGGTCGCCTTCGATGCGGTCGCGCACGCTCACGGTGCCCGCCTCGGCATCGCGCTCGCCGACGACGAACATGTACGGGATCAGCTTGAGCTGCGCGTCGCGGATTTTGCCGCCGAGTTTTTCGGCTCGATAGTCGCCCGAAACTCGGAACCCCGCGTCCTTCAGTCTCGCCTCGACCGAGCGCGCATACGCCTCCGACTTTTGACTCACCGTAAGCACGCGCACCTGCTCGGGCGCCAGCCACAGCGGAAACGCGCCGGCAAAATGCTCGATCAGCACGCCGATGAACCGCTCCATGCTCCCCAGCGGCGCGCGGTGGATCATCACCGGCCGGTGCGAGGTGTTGTCGGCGCCGATGTACTCCAGCGCGAACCGCTCCTTGCTCGGCAGGTTGTAGTCGAGCTGCACCGTGCCCAGTTGCCACTCGCGGCCAATGCAATCGCTGACCACAAAATCGGCCTTGGGACCGTAGAACGCTGCCTCGCCACGCTCGGCCACCGCGTCGATCCCCAGGCTGCGGCAAACCTCGGCCAGCTCGCGCTCGGCCTTGTCCCAGGTTTCGGCACTGCCCACGTACTTGTCGCTCGCCGGGTCGCGGAACCCCAGCCGCACGCGGTAGTCGCTCAGGCCGAGCGTCCGCAGCACGTACATGGTCATCTCCAGGCAGCCGCGGAACTCGTCGGCCACCTGATCCTCGGTGCAGAACAGGTGGGCGTCGTCTTGGGTGAAGCCGCGGACGCGCGTCAGGCCGCCGAGCTCGCCTGACTTTTCGTAGCGGTACACCGTGCCGAACTCCGCCAGGCGCACCGGCAGGTCGCGATAGCTGCGTGGCTTCGAGGCGTAGATCATCACATGGTGCGGGCAGTTCATCGGCTTGAGCAGGTACCGCTCGCCGTCGCCCATGTCGATCGGCTTGAACTGGCTGTCGGCATAATACGGATAGTGCCCCGAGATCTGGTACAGCTCCACTCGGCCGATGTTCGGCGTGTACACCGGCTCGTAGCCACGCTTGAACAGCTCTTCGCGAACCCACTGTTCCATCAGGCTGCGCACGATGGCGCCGTTGGGCAGCCACAGGATCAGCCCCGAGCCCACGGTCGGGTTCACGGTGAACAGTTCCAGTTGCTTGCCGAGCACGCGATGGTCGCGGCGCTTCGCCTCTTCGATCAGCGCCAGGTGCTTATCGAGTTCGTCCTTGGTGAAGAACGCGGTCGCGTAGACGCGCTGCAATTGCTGGCGCGACGAATCGCCCTTCCAATACGCGCCGGCCACGCTGAGCAACTTGAACTCGCCGATGAACCCGGCACTGGGAATGTGGCGGCCGCGGCACAGGTCGAGGAACTCGCCCTGGCGGTAGAACGACAGCGACCGTTCGCCGGCGAGCCCCTCGTTGATGTGCTCGACCTTGAGCGTCTGGCCCATGTCGCGGCAAAGCTCGAGCGCTTGCTCGCGCGGCATTTCGATCCGCTCGAACGCCTCGTCCATCTTCACCAGCTTGCGCATCTCGGCTTCGATTGCTGGGAAGTCTTCTTCGGTGAGCTTGTGCTCGAGGTCGAAATCGTAGTAGAAGCCGTTGTCGATCGTGGGACCGAACGCCAGTTGCACGCCGCCGAACAGGCGCATCACGGCGCGGGCCATGATGTGGGCGCACGAATGGCGCATGATCCGCAGCGCCTCGGCATCCTTCGTGGTGAGCAGCTTCAGCGACACCTCGCCGCTCTCGGGCAGCGGAGTCACGCTGTCGACCGTTTTGTCGTCGACGACCGCGGCGACGGTGGCTTTGGCCAACCGGGGGCCGATCTCCTGGGCCACGTCGATCGGCCGGATGCGCTTGGAGTACTCGCGAACGCTGCCGTCGGGAAGCTTGACCTTGAGCATACTCGTTGATTCTTTGAGCTTGAGCCCCCGGCTTTCTCGCCAGGGGCGAACGGATGAAATATCTTGCGATGGCGTCGCAGAGAACCGAAATTGTAAGCACGCACCGTATTTGAACAAGCGCACCTCGATGGCCCGACCGATGCCGGCTGGATTGAATCGACGAACATTTCTGGCCGGCGGCGCGGCATTGGCCTCAGCAACTGCGCTGGGGATGGCCGCCGAGCCGCGCGACGATTTCTCGTTCCTCGCCCTCGGCGACACGCATTTCGACCGGCTCGAGCACCACGACATGCGCTGGCTCGCGGCCGAGCATCCCGGCGACGTGGCCCAGGTGCAGCACTACAGCGAGCATGCGGCGACGTTATTGCCGCAACTGCTCAAAACCGTGGCCGACCAGTGTCGCCGCAGCGCGCCGTCGGTCGATTGCCTGGTGCATGTCGGCGATTTGGTCGAAGGGTTGTGCGGACAAGCCGACCTGGCCAGCAAACACTGCCGCGACGCGCTCACGTTTCTCGAACAGGCCGAGCTAGGCGTGCCGCTGTTGTTGACCAAGGGGAACCACGACGTCACCGGCCCTGGCGCCGCGGAGGCCTACCGTGACGAGCTGCTGCCGTATCTCGGCCGGCAGGTGAATGACCGCCTGACGTCGGCGCGTTATGCGGTGCGCCGCCGCGACTGCCTGTTTGTGATGTACGACAGCTACGAGC
>DASZPI010000918.1:0-3920 GCA_035550355.1 Pirellulales bacterium | reverse complement strand
TAGAAGCCGTGCCCGCTGAGCGTGACAACGGTCTGGCCGGTGGCCTTGTGCCGACGAGGCTTCGGAATGCGTGGGATGGACATGCGAACCTCCGAGACGAAGAACTCGGTAGACTACCGAGTACCTCGAAGCGAACGGGCCGCACTGTCGACCGCCGACAAGTATCGTAAAGGAACGATTCGGCTTGAACTTACAACCAATGGGCGACACAGGACTCGAACCTGTGACCCCTACCGTGTGAGGATAGTGCTCTAACCAACTGAGCTAGTCGCCCGAACAAGCGATCAAAGATACTCGATTCGCTGTTGAGTCTCAAGCGAATCCATGTCGCGCCCGCGATGGCAATCAGGAAATCCCAGACTATACCGGCTCGGTCGGCGGCTCGTCCGATTTCGGCGGGCTGGTGGGTGGCTCGAACTTAGGAGCCGTCGGCTCGTCGCGATCGTCCAGTTCGTTGTAGCGGCGCGAACTGCCGCCAGACGACGAATTGCCGCCCGACCGGAATTCGTCCTCAATGCCGGCCATTCCCTTTTTGAAGTCGGTTACGCTCTTACCCAACGAGCGTGCGACACTCGGCAGCTTGTTGCCGAATAGCAGGACGGCCACAACGCCGACCACCATTAATTCCACTGGGCTGAGGCCAAACATACCGCACCTCGATTTCGTCGTTCTGGATCTCGCCGTTCGCGATTTCGCCGTCGGTCGATCCCAACCAACCGGCACCTAAACCTTGGTTTGGGGCGATTGTGAATCGTCCTCGATCTCGTTGACCCCTTTCTTGAACTCGACGACGCTACGGCCAAGGGATCGCATCAGGGTCGGCAGACGGTTGCCGAACAAAAGCAGTACCACCACCAGGATCACGACCAATCCAAGGGGCGACATTCCAAGCGCAAAAAGCGAGGGCATCGGAAGAGTTCTCGAAACGGGCGGGAGATCGGCGGTAGGCCTACGAAACCGTCACGTCGCGTAGCCTACGTTCCATTCTTACCGTGACTGCCTGAGGTGTCAAATCAAAACGGCCGACAACGCATCGTCGCGATGCGCGATGATTACCGACGCCGCGCGATGTGTTATTCGCCGCGCTTCAAGAACTTGCGCAGATGCCGATGACAGGCGGTGCAACCGGTACCAGCGCCAGTGGCCATCGCAATGTCGCGCAAATTGGCGAACGGGCAGCGGTCCTGCGCATCGAGCAACATCGTCTCGCTGACTTGCAGGCAACGACAAACAACACGTTCGGTTGACGAATCGTACGAATCGCAACCGCAACTTCCAGCGACGCAGAGATCACTTTCGAGAGTTTCGTAGGCGACGACCATAGGCGGGATGCAAGGTCGAAGAGGCGGGGGACGATCGGGCTAGGCGGGGTATGACATTGATACTCAGTCTCAACAGTTCCCTTATACCTATTCTCGCCGCCGCCCGTCAACAAAATTTCCTCGAAAACGACGAAAGGCGGTCGATGTGCTATCGGTCATGGCTGCGGCCCCAGAATCTGGACCGTCGTCGAAAGGTAGTAGGGGGCCGACTCGGTCGCGAACACCGCCTCACCGAAGATCGCCACAAAACCAGACTTAGGTTGCGAAACCGACGCATCGTAGCCTGCCTCCCGCCCGGGAACGGGCGTGCTTCTCCATTCGGCGTCGCGGAAGTCGCGGGTCGGCGCTTCCGCTTTCCATAGCGTGACCGTCGTCGGTTCGACGTCTGACTGCATCGCTAACCGAACCTTGCCGGGCTGCTTTTCATAGTTCCACGTCAAGTCGGCAAGCTTGAGCTCGCCTGCCGCGTGTCGATGGAACGCGACGGTCGTTCCCAACAGGCGGGGCAGGTCGCGAATGCCGTGCCCTTGGTTCGGCACGTACAGCACGTACTTGGGGCCGACCAGGTCGTTCCAATACAAGTTCAACGCATCGAGCGTCCAATAGCGATCGTTGGTGCCAAGAATGATCAGCTTCGGTTGATCGATTTCGGCCCGATAGAAGTACGGATCGATGATCGACAAGAGAGCGCGGCCGCGACCGGTGAGCAAGAACTGCTGCAGGCCGCGCTCGGTGTAGTCCCGGATTTGATCCGAGAAATTGCCCCAGGTGGCCAATTGATGCGGCATCTGGGCCGACATGTTGAGCGTGTCGATAACCATCGGCGCCAGCGCCGTCACACGCTCGTCGACTGCTGAAGTGAGCCAGGTCGTCCAGCCCCGCTTTGAGGCGCCGGTCAGCGTGAAGTGTTTGATGTCCATCGACCACTCGCGGGCAGCGAACTGTTGTACGGCGTCCATGCCGCGCACCGCGCTTTTGACCATCGGCAACAATAATGGCCAGGTGTCGTCGCCCGTTTTCAGATATTCGGCAAAGGTGTAGGCGATGATCTTGTCTTCGACCATGCCGTTGAACATTGGCTGAAACGGAACCTGCAGCAGAACGGCGACCGGCGCGCCGACCGACTCGACGACCCCGGCCATCATGGCAGCCTGTCCCGGGAGTTTATCGTCAGTCTCGGGCTGCTCGAGCTCATCGCGCCACGCGCCGCCGCCGATCACCATCAAGCCGCGCGACGGGTCGCGCACGCGGCTTGGCTTGAGGATGAATAACTGATGCTTCCACGATACGTCGTGCCAACGCTGCGAGGTCAAGCGGAGTTCGACCCACGACACGCCGGCCTGTGTGCCGCGGCGGCGTTCGACCCACTGAAAACTGTCGTCCGGAGCTGCCACGTAGCGCTCGAGCGCCCCAGCCTCAGCAGCGCGAAGATCGATCGACGCCGCACCGACGACCAGCGACACGACTGCCGCAATCAACCAATACTTCACGCTTCACTCCGTTTCACGAGAAGAACACATGCTCGGCCGTGCGGCGCAACAGCCATTGCCGGTCGGCGCTCGAAGCAAAATCGAGCCGGTCGCGCACCAACGCGATCGAATCGTCGTACTTGCGGCCGTCTTGCACCTGGTAGGGGCAATCGGTTGCCCACATCAGGCGTTGCGGACCGTAGGCATCGAATAGCCGACGGATCATCGGCACCAGATCGAGGTACGGCGCCTGCTTGCGTCCCAGTGCGTAGAACGCTGAGAGCTTGACGTGCGTATGCTTGTGTCGGGCCAGTCCGCAGAGGTTCGCAAGATCGGCTTCACGAATCTCGCCATCGACACCGACGCGGGCAAAGTGGTCGATCACGACCGTCGTATCTGGGAATTTGCGACACATGGCATCGACTGACGGCAGGTATTGAGCGTTGATCAACGGGCAAATGGCCAACCGCTTTTCCGCAGCGCACTGCCACATGGTGCGCATCCCGTCACCTTCGAGCCATTGGTCGGGTGGCTGCTTGGCGGCAGTGATTCGAAATCCGCGGACACCTTGTTTGGCCAAGGCCAACATCGCACGATCGGGCTGCGACTGCGCCGAATCGACAATTCCCACGCCCGAGAAGACGCCCGGAAATCGGCGCATCGTATCGAGCATGTACGAGTTGTCGAACTTGTAAAAGCTCATTTGGATCAGCACGATGCGGTCCACGCCGTTGGGCCGCGCGATGGCCAGCAGCTCTTCGGGCGTGAAGCTGGGCGGCCGCATATCAACCTTCGAGAATCCTTGGGCCAGCGGGTAGCGCGCGGTGTCGGGAGTCCAAACATGCACGTGGGCGTCGATGGCGCGGTCGGTCGGCGCGTCGGCTGCCCGCAATGTGTTGACCGAAGTCGTCACTCCATACGCGCCCGCCATTGCCGCAATGCCGCGCCCGATTGCCGAGCGGCGCGTGGTGCGATGATTTGTCGTCATGTTAAACAATCTTGGGACGGCGCACGATGATACGCGAGCGAACGAGCTCAACGATGGTCCAAGCCCCGGGTTCGATAACACGAACCAGCAGCAGTATTGCCATGCTACGCAACATCCAGCCGCAAAGGAACATGTAGTGAT
>DASZPI010000917.1:0-7521 GCA_035550355.1 Pirellulales bacterium | reverse complement strand
GGGAAACTCGTTCGCGACCCGATAACACTCAACCACCAAGTCCATCCCCCGCTGCCACACTTCAAGATCCCGAAAGTTACGTATAATCATTCCGCCCCCGACTCCCGGCTCCGGCGCTACAGCCCAAACTCCTTGATCTTTCGGTACAACGTTCGTTCGCCGATGCCAAGCATCGCGGCGGCTTCTTCGCGGTTGCCGCCCGTGGCACGGAGCGTTTCGGCAATAAACAAATGCTCGACGTCGGCCATCGGCCGGCCCACCAACGCGCCCAAACTGTTGTCGATCGTCGTGCTGGCCGCGAGCGGCGCGGTCGACGGCTCGACCAATTCCAACGGCAAATCGTCGAGGTCGAGCACGCCGTCGACATCGACCACCACCATGCTCTCAATCACGTTGCGCAGCTGGCGCACGTTGCCGGGCCAATCGTAGGCCATCAGCCGCCGCCGCGCCGGAGTTGACATGCTTTTGATCGTCTTGTCGTGCCGCTTGGCAAATAGCTTGATGAAATGCTCGATCAGCAGCGGGATGTCTTCCGAGCGCTCGACCAGCCGCGGCAACACCACGGTCACCACCTTCAGACGATGATACAAGTCGCTGCGAAACGTGCCGGCTGCGATCTGTTTTTCGAGATTGCGATTGGTCGCCGACAGGATTCGGACATTGACCTTGATCGGATCGTTCGAGCCCAAGCGCGTGATCTCGCCGTTTTCGAGCACGCGCAGCAGCTTGATCTGCGTGGCCATCGGCATATCGCCGACTTCGTCGAGAAACAGCGTTCCGCCGTGCGCGTATTCGAATTTGCCGACGCGATCGGTCGAAGCATCGGTGAACGCCCCGCGAACGTGACCAAACAGCTCGCTTTCCAAGATGTTCTCACTGAGCGCCGCACAATTGAGCGCTACGAACGGTTTATTCTTGCGCGGACTGTTTTGATGGATCGCCTGCGCGACCAGTTCTTTGCCGGTGCCGGTTTCGCCCTGGATGAGCACCGTGGCATTGGTCGGCGCGATGCGCTTCAACAGCGAAATCACGTCGTTCATCTTGGCGCTCGAGCCAATGACGCCTTCGAAGCCGAAGCGCTCGTCCAACCGGCGATGCAATTCGACATTCGTGCGCTTCAGCCGAGTGCTCTCGGCAGCGCGTTCGACCACCGCGCGCAGCTGCTTCAGATCGAGCGGCTTGAGCAGGTAGTTGAACGCCCCCTGCTGCATGGCGGTGACCGCCGACGGGATGCTGCCGTGACCGGTGACCAGGATGACCTCGGCGTCGGGCAAGTCGTTCTTGGCCCGGGCCAACAGGGCCAGGCCGTCGATATCGTTCATCACCAGGTCGCTGATGATGATGTCGAACGAGTCCTGCTCGATGCGCTGCGCCCCTTCGATGCCGCTGGTGGCGACGACGCACTCGTAGCCGACGCGTTCGAGGCTGTCGGCCACGGTTTGTGCATGCGCCGCGTCGTTGTCGACCACCAGGATGCGGATCGGCTCGGCTGCCGGAGCGGACGAGGCTTCTTTCTCTTTCGCCATGCCGGATGATAGCAAGGAAACGCGAAATGCAGAATGAGCGTCAGCGCGCGCCGCGCCATTTGGCGCTCGTCATTTTGCATACAGCCGCGCCGGCGTGGGCAGCTCGATGGTAAAACGCGTACCGCGGCCCGGCTCGCTTTGCACGAAGATCGTGCCGCCGTGCGCTTCAATGACCTTGCGTGTTGTGGGCAGCCCCAGGCCTGAACCGCCGGGCTTTGTCGAGTAGAACGCGTCGAAGATTTTGGCCATGGTTTTGGTATCCATGCCAATGCCGGTATCGATCAAGTGCAGCGCCACGCCGCGAGGCGTTTCCTCGGTGCCGATCACCAATTGGCCGCCGTCCGGCATGGCCTGTTGCGCGTTTAACAGCAAGTTGAGCAGCGCGCCTTGAAACGACTCGCGATCCAACAACACGCTCGGCAGGCTGTCTTGCAGGTACGGAAAGATCTCGATGTTCGATGCGACCGCCTTGGGACGAAAAAAGTCGATCGCCCGCAGCACCTCGGCGTTCAGGTCCGATGGTTCGAGCGCGGTTTGCCGCACGCGGGCATAGCGCAGAAAATCGTCGAGCAGCCCTTGCAGCCGGTCGCATTCGCGCTGCACCGTGGCGATGCGCGCCTGGGCGCGGCGATCGCGCGGCGAATCGGGATCGTTGAACTCCTCGGCCAGCAGCTCGATATTGAGCCGAATGGTCGAAAGCGGGTTCTTGATCTCGTGCGCCAAGCCGCCCGTCAGCCGCGCCATCTCGGTGTACTGGTCGCGGAGCCGCTGGATCTCGTGGTCGGGCGACGGTTCGGACATGGAATTCGGGCGTCAGGATTCAGCGGGACCGAAGCCGGTTGAGGCGTATTACCCCCGAATCCTGACTCCCGACTCCTGACGTCTAGGTTTTGGCCTGCAACTCGCGCAGCGCCGCCTTGCGGCTGAGCTTCACGCGGTCCTGGTCGTCGATCGCGATCACCTTAACCTGCATCTCGTCGCCGACCTTGCAGACTTCGCCGACGCTGTTGACGTAGCCATCGGCCAACTCGCTGATGTGGCACAAGCCGTCTTTGCCGGGCAGGATTTCAATGAACGCGCCGAAATCCTTGATGCTCGTGACGCGACCGTCGTAGATCTTGCCCACCTTGACGCTCTCGGTGAGCGCTTCGACTTTGCGCATGGCGGACTTTGCGCCTTCGGCATCGCTGCTGGCCACGGTGACCGTGCCGTCGTCTTCGACTTCGATGACCGCGCCGGTCGATTCCTGAATGCTGCGGATGGTCTTGCCGCCGGGGCCGATGAGCAGGCCGATCTTCTGCGGATCGATATGCGTGCGCAGCAGGCGCGGCGCCCACATCGAAATCTCTTCGGTCGGCCGAGGGATGGTGCTCAACATGGTGCGCAGAATTTGCAAACGCGCTTCGCGCGCCTGGGCCAGCGTGCCGCGGATGATGGCGGCATTGATGCCCTTGATTTTCAGGTCGAGCTGGATGCCGGTGATGCCGTTCTGAGTGCCGGCCACCTTGAAGTCCATGTCGCCGTAGTGGTCCTCGTCGCCGATGATGTCGGTCAACAAGGTCCACTGATCTTCCGATTCCTTGACCAGTCCGATCGAAATGCCGGCGACGGGGTTCGTGATCGGCACGCCGGCAGCCATCAGGCCGAGCGTTGCGCCGCAGACGCTGGCCATCGAACTGGAGCCATTCGACTCGAGAATGTCAGAGATGACGCGAATCGTGTACGGAAACTCCTCGGGTTCGGGGAGCACCGGCTTGACGCTGCGCTCGGCCAATGCACCGTGGCCGATTTCGCGTCGTCCCGGCCCGCGGATCGGCCGCACCTCGCCGACGCTAAAGCTGGGGAAGTAATAGTCGAGCATGAACTTCTTTGAGTACTCGTCGATCAGGCCATCGACGCGCTGCTCGTCGCGGGTGGTGCCCAGCGTGACGGTGATCAATGCCTGCGTTTCGCCGCGCTGAAATACTGCCGAGCCGTGAACGCGGGGCAGCACGTTGACTTCGCAGTGCAAGGCTCGCAACTGCGTGGCACTGCGGCCGTCGGGACGGGTTCCCGAAAGAATCAAGTCGCGCACCACGCGCAGCTCGAGCTCGTGCCAAGCGCGATTGAACGCGAGGCTGTCGATCGCGCCTTCGGCGGCGGGATCGGGAATCAACTCGGCAACCGCTTGGGCTTCGACCTTGGCCACCGCCTCGGCTCGGGCCTGCTTGCCCGCGGTCTGCTTGGCCTGCTGGAACGCCGTGTAGTACTTGGCTTTCAACGTGTCGTACACGCCATCGGAAACCGGCTGCGGATATTCCGCCTTGCGGACGCCGACCTTCTCGAACAACTCGAGTTGCAACTCGCAAATCTCGCGAATGTGACGATGGCATTCGGCAATCGCTTCGGCCATCCGATCTTCAGGCAACTCGCGCGCAAAACCTTCGATCATCAACACCGCGTCGCGGCTACCCGAGACGATCAGGTCCAGATCGCTTTCCTCGAGCTGATCCTGGGTCGGGAAAACGACGAACTCGCCGTCGATTTGTCCAAGCCGCACCGAGCCAATCGGCCCTTGGAACGGCAACGGCGACAGGCCCAGCGCGGCGCTCGCGCCATTCATGGCCAACACGTCGCCGTCGTGCTGACGGTCGCTGGCGAGCACGAACGCCTGGATCTGCACTTCGTCGTGGAAGTGATCGGGGAACAGTGGGCGGATGGGTCGGTCCATCAGCCGCGCCGTCAGCGTTTCCTTGGTCGTTGGCCGACCTTCGCGCTTCAGGAAACCGCCGGGGAACTTGCCAGCGGCGGCCGACCGTTCGCGATAGTCACAGGTCAGCGGAAAGAAATCAATTCCCGGCCGCGGCGGACCGGTGCAAGCGGCGGCGAGCACCACGGTGTCGCCGTAACTGACCAAGCAACTACCGTGAGCTTGCTTGGCCAAGTGGCCTGTTTCGATGGCGAGAACTTGTGCTCCGATTTGACGTTCGACGCGTACTTTCAAGGACATCCTCGTTTGTTTGACACGTTCCAGTCGAGGTATGCGCGATCGACGCCTGCCGACCGCGACGCGCTGGCAAAATGGTGCCGAGCAGCGCGCAGCGACATTGTGCGAAGTCCGAGAACGGACGCGACCCCACCGCGCCACAGCGAGAGATTTACTTACGGATCTCGAGCCGTCGGATGATGTCGAGATACCGCTGCGGGTTGACCCGCTTCAGGTAATCGAGCAAACGGCGACGTCGACTGACCATCGCCAAGAGACCTCGTCGGCTTGCGAAGTCCTTTGAATGCGTTTGCAGGTGATCGGTCAGGTCGCCGATCCTCGTGGTGAGGATGGCAATCTGGATTTCTGGTGAGCCGGTGTCTGAATCCGCTCGCCGAAAATCCCCGATCAGAGCCTGTTTTCGCTGCTTGGTGATAGGCATCGGTAACGACAATCCCTCAGAGGCGGTCGGTTGTGGGGGGCGCCAATGGCCTTCTCGCCGACCTTTTGCAACCTGCTAGAACTCTTCCCACATTAAATGTTTACAACGACTTAAGAGGCTGAATTTACCAGCGCCTAACAGATTTGCAACCGCAAATTTTCGCGCCCGCAACCGCCCGCGTACAATGGCTGCCGAGCACCACGAAGAGCCCGTGGACCAACGTGAACCCGAGTGCAGCCATGAATCTCGTTGCGAGACGATACGATACCGCGGAATGGGTCGAAGTAGCGATCGACGGCCATCGTTTGGCCCGGGTGCGACCAGCGAGCTCGCACAGCGGTCAGCCGGATCAGCTGTACGTCGCGCCGGGATTCGTCGATATCCAGACGAACGGCTACGGCGGGCAAGAATTCAGCTCCTTGGAATTGACTGCCGAGCGGGTCGCGACCATCGTTCGGCAGCATTACGCCTTCGGCGTGACGGGAATCTGCCCAACACTGACGACCCAAAGCTTCGAGGTGCTCGCCCACGGCATGCGGTCGATCGCCGAGGCGTGCCGCCGCTGGAACGATGTCGGCCGAGCGGTGTGGGGCATTCATCTCGAGGGCCCGTATTTTTCAAAAGAAGACGGCGCACGCGGCGCGCATCCGGTCGAACATTGCCGGCGTCCGAACTGGGATGAGCTCGCACGGCTGCAAGCAGCGGCCGATGGCCGGTTGACGATTCTCACCATGTCGCCCGAGTTCGACGAGGCGCCAGATTTCATCGCCCGCGCCACCGCCTCGGGAGTGACGGTCTCGATTGGCCACACCGGGGCCACCGGCGCGCAGATCAAGGCCGCCGTGGATGCCGGCGCGCGCTTGAGCACGCACCTGGGCAACGGCGCGCATCGGATGTTGCGGCGACATCCGAATTACCTTTGGGATCAACTGGCGGAAGACCGATTGATGGCGAGTCTGATCGTCGACGGCCACCACCTGCCGCCTGAGTTCGTCAAGACCGCCGTCCGCGCGAAGACGCCGGCGCGCTGCATCTTGGTGAGCGACGTTTCGGGGCTGGCGGGGCTGGCACCGGGCAAATACACCAGCAGCGGTTGCGAGCTGGAGATTCTCGCCGACGGTCGCCTGGTTATTGCCGGGCAGGATCAGTTGCTCGCCGGCGCGTCGTTGCCGATTGGGGTCGGCGTGGCGAACGTGATGCAATTTGCTGGGGTCGATTTGGCGACCGCCGTCGACATGGCGACCGCGCATCCGGCAATGTTGCTCGGCAAGCCGGTTCGGACGCTGCGCCCCGGTGATCCGGCCGATCTCGTGATATTTCGACTCGAAACGTCGCCGTGCCCGCGCATCGAAATCGTCGCAACGATCTTGGGCGGCGAGAAGGTTTACGCCTCGTAAGGCGTGGCGCAAAAAACAACGCGGCCCGGGGTCGCTCGAGGGGGGGGAAGAAAGGAAGGGCTTAAAGCCCACGACCCCGGGCCGCGTATTTCAAAGTGTTTCGTTCGGTCAGTTGACCGTGATGTCGTCGATCAAGCCTCGCACACCTGCGACTCGGCCGCAGCAGTGGCTCGACAATTGTTTTTCGTAGAAGCTTCGCACTTGTCCTCGTAACGTCACCACGCCATCGCGGGCTTGAATGTGCAACCGGCGGAAACTCGGGACATGCTTACCGTGCAGGTACCCGACCACACGCCGTTCCAAATCGCGATCTGCTGCTTCCGAATTTGTTGTGACCATACGGACCGAGGACGTGCTCCCTCCTGGTTACGAGCATCGGTTTACTTGTCGGCCTAAGAGGTTAGCAATCGCCATGCCACGAGTGGCTTCTCCGGGCATTCCACTTGTCGTGCTGAACGTAAATGCCATACGAACAGGTGATTACGCGAATTGTGCGATTTCCTTCGCACGGCGGATTGTTAGAAGAAAATACACGCGCTGCCTTGATGTCTTGCAAACTATGCCGCATCGCGGCGCATGATTTGCGCGCCCATTGGGCTTAGAGGCTCGCGGCCCTGATGCCTTCTTAAAATCCCAGGCCGGGACCATCGAGCACCGCGGTGCCGAGCGTTCCGTCGCGCACGACGAACATGCTCGGAAACCGGTCGCGCCAGCCGGCGTTGCCTGCCGGGCAATACTGTCGGGCGTTGCCTTCGATTGCCGCGACCGTGGGAATGCGCGCCGATAGCGACGCCGAGTGCAAGAACGACGCACCCGGGCAGGTCAGGTCCTGCACGCATAAGAACATGCCATATTTCTGGGCTGCCGCGCCCATCAGCAGCGCCTCGGTTTGCCCCTTGCAGGCTTTGAGTGCCACGCCCGAGTACCCAAGCTCGCGGCAGCGCAGCAGACTGTCGAAATCGACGAGCGACTCGTCGATGACTACCGGCTTCAGCTTGGCTGCGGCGTGCATGCGGATCTCGGGCTTACGATTCAGGTCGCGACTGGTCGGCTGCTCGATGTACTGAATGCGGTCGTAGGCTTGCGGCGAGCGCTCACGCACGCGCTGGATGAAGTCGATGACGTAATCGACGCTCGCGCAGCGTTCGTTAAAGTCAACCGAGTAGTTCCAGGCTGCGCAGCCGCGCTGTG
>DASZPI010000916.1:0-2553 GCA_035550355.1 Pirellulales bacterium | reverse complement strand
GACGTTATATTGGCACTCATGTCGCCGGTGAACAGTATTCTTGCACGCAGTCAGGCGTTTTGTGAGCGCTTCGGCCTCGAGTTGCCGATCTTGCTCGCGCCGATGGCCGGCGTCTCGCCGCCGGCGCTGTCGATTGCCGTGGCCAACGCGGGCGGGCTGGGGGCTTGCGGGGCGCTCTTGATGCAGCCCGCCGCGATCCTGCAATGGGCGACCGACGTGCGGGCCGGCACTGCCGGTCCGTTTCAATTCAACTTGTGGATTCCTGATCCACCGCCTGTGCGGGACGAAACGCACGAAGCGCGGGTCCGTGAGTTTCTCGCGCAATGGGGACCGGCCGTTGCGCCTGAGGCCGGCACGCCGAGCTTGCCCGATTTCGCGGCGCAGTGCGACGCGCTGCTGGCCGCCGCGCCGCGCGCGGTTTCCTCGGTGATGGGGCTTTACCCGCCGGATTTTGTGAAGCGACTCAAAGCGCGGGGCATCGCTTGGATCGCCAACGTCTCGACCTTGGCCGAGGCTCGGGCGGCCGAGGAGGCGGGCGCCGACGTGATCGCCGTGCAGGGGATGGAAGCCGGCGGACATCGCGGCTGCTTCGATGCCGCGGCGGCCGAGCGAACGATGGTCGGGCTGTTTGCCCTGTTGCCGGCGGTGGTCGATGCCGTGCGAGTGCCCGTCGTGGCCACCGGCGGCATTGCCGATGCGCGTGGCGTGGCGGCAGCGCTCCTGCTGGGCGCTTCGGCGGCGCAAATCGGCACTGGTTTTCTGCGCTCTCCCGAAGCCGGTATCGATTCGGCCTGGGCCGACGCGATCGGACGAACGCCGCCCGAGGGGACGATGATTACACGCGCCTTCAGCGGGCGCGCCGGACGCAGCATCGCGACGAACTACACGCGCGCGGCCGCGGCGCCGGATGCTCCACGGCCGGCGCCGTATCCGGTGCAGCGCGGGCTGACAGGCCCGATGCGCACGGCGGCCAACCGCGAGCACGACGTCGAGCGTATGCAGGCGTGGGCCGGTCAGAGCGCGGCACTTTCGCGCGCCGTGCCGGCCGGGCAATTGACGCGCGAGCTGTGGCAGGGCGCGCAGGAATTGCTCGGCTGATAAGGCAACATTCATCGCCACACGGGTGACGCATCATGCGAAGGTGTTTTAGTCGACCGTCTCGCGTGCTTGCAAGCATCATGTTGGCACTTACCTTCGCGCTTGCGCTTCCTGGGACGTCATCGATAGCGGCCGAGACGATCGACATCGGCGCGCGGCGTGAACTGTTCGTAGATCAAGAGCTGATCGACCGGTTGGAAGGAGCACGGCTGGAAATCGGGCGTCCGCAATCGGGCGGCGTGGCCGTGGCCTTTGATCGGTCGTGGGAGGGGCCCTTCGCCTTTTACACGACCATCATCCAGGACGGCGGCAAGTTCCGCATGTATTACCGCGGCGCCTCGAATGTGCCGGGCTATCGCTACACGATTTGCTATGCCGAAAGCGCCGACGGTATCCACTGGACCAAGCCCGACCTGGGGCTGGTTGAGATCAATGGCTCGAAGGCGAACAACGTTTTGCTGCTCGAGAATCAATGCCTGGCACCTTTTCTCGACACGCGTCCCGGCGTGCCCGCCGACGAGCGCTACAAGGGAAACGTGTTCGTCGAGAAGCGGTTCGGCGCGCCGGAAGCGGGCTTGCGCGGCTATGTCTCGGCCGATGGGTTGCGCTGGCGGCCGGTCGATGGGAACGTGATTCTGCACGAAGAGTTCAAGAACAACTTCGATTCGCAGAACGTCATGTTCTGGTCCGCCGTCGAGAGCAAGTACGTCCTCTTCGCGCGGCATTCGCAGGCCGGCGTGCGGGCACAAGCCCGGGCGACGTCCGACGATTTTCGTCATTGGGCGCCGCAGGTGCCGATGAGCTACAGCGATACGAATTCAACCACTCCCTCGGCGCAGCTCTATACCAGCCAGGTGCAGCCTTATTTTCGCGCTCCACACATTTACATCTCGCTGCCCGGCCGGCTGATGGCCGGGCGCCGGGTGTTGACCAAGGAGCAGGAAGCGCGGCTCGACATCGATCCACTGGGTGGTGGTGCGGGCGATTGTGCCGATGGAGTGCTGCAGACGACGCGCGCGGACTCGACACGCTTCGATCGCACGTTCCAGGAGGCGCTCGTGAGGCCAGGGCCGGGCGACGGCAACTGGGTATCGCGCACCAACTACCCGGCTTGCGGCATTATTCAGACCGGCCCGGGTGAAATGTCGATTTTCGCGCAGCGGTATTACGGGCAGAAGACCGCGCACTTGGAGCGATTGACGCTGCGTCTGGATGGTTTGGCTTCGCTCCACGCGCCCTTCGCCGGCGGCTTTCTGCTCACGAGGCCCTTGCAATTTGCCGGCGGGGCGCTCGAAATCTACTGCTCGACCAGCGCCGCGGGCGGCATTCGGATCGCGATCGAAACCGGGGCGGGCGCGCCGCTGCCGGGTTACACGCTGGCCGCCGCCGACGAAATCACGACCGATGATCTGGCCCGCGTCGTGACCTGGCGAGGGAAGAGCGACGTCAGCAAAC
>DASZPI010000915.1:0-5276 GCA_035550355.1 Pirellulales bacterium | reverse complement strand
GCGAGCTCGATAGCGACGCCGGCCAGGCGGCGATCAGCGAACTGCCGCGGTGCGCAGCGCGCCCGATCGCGGTTGACGGGGCGGGCCGCGCAAACGGCTGTGTGTTGCTTCGTCCGGCGGAGGCCGATTTCAGCTATGCCGAGATGGTCCACCCGCGCGATATTAGCCACGATCAGTTGTCGACCGCCAACGGCGCCGCGCGGCTGGAGCATCGGCTGTTCGCCCGAATGCGCCTGGAAAAAGGTGTGATTCTGCGCGGCCGGGTGCGCGCCGCCTGGCTGCCGCGGCATGACGACGAGCCGCTTGCCCGGGCGATTTACCAGCAGTTCCAGCACGCCGAGCTGCCGCTGACCACGTAGCGTCCCTGATCGGCCGGTGGAGGAGATCATTCGGGTGTGGTTGAACCGGATCACGAGATCTGCTGGTCGCCCCAGTCTGGTAGTCGATTGACCGCCCCCGTCGGACGCCCTTGCCCGTTGCGCCCGCTAGGTTTAAGATACGCCGCTACGCGCTAGCCCCCGCTCTTTGGGCAGGCTCTTCGAAGGGATGTTCGTGATCACCGTTGTCGGTTGTTGGCCGGTTCTATTGGCACAGGCGCCCGAGGCATCGCCCCTGGGCGGTCTGCTGCCGATGATCACGATGTTCTTGCCGCTGTTGCTGTTATGGATTTTCGTCCTCGAACGGCCGCGGCGCAAGCAGATGGCCCAACGGCAAGACATGCTCCGGGGCATCAAGAAAAACGACCGTGTGCTCACCACCTCAGGCATTTTCGGCGTGGTGACCAATGTGCAGACCGACACCAACGAGGTGACGGTCCGAGTGGATGAAACCTCGAACACCAAGTTACGGATGACGCTGTCTTCGATCGAACGCATTCTCGACAGCGACACGCCGGATAAACAGGAATCGACCAAGTAGCCGCCGCACGTTTGCACGTGCCGATCGACGGCCTGACGGTCCGCAGGAGAGACCATGTTCCACGCAATCGCCGCGATGCTGTTGTCCCGTAAGAAGGTCGCCGCCCTGGGGCTGCGGGCTGCCCTGCTTTGTGCGTTGCTGCTCGTGCCGGCTGCGTGCATGGCCCAGCAGGCCGAAGGCCCCGGCGGGGCGCCGGCCGCCGCCGACGGCACGACCCGCGCCGTGCTGATCAACCTGGGCGTTGCCGTGGGCTTGTTTGTCGGGTCGATTGCGCTGGGCGCGTGGATCGCCCGCTGGGCGCGGCTGCCCGACCAGGCGACCCGCTTTGCCGTGATTGTCTTCGCCGTGGCCGCCTCGACGGTCGTCACCGTCCTCGGCTGGCCGCCCCGCCTGGGCATCGACCTGCGCGGCGGCGTGATCCTGATCTACGACATCGACCGCAGCCAGTTCCAGGCCGGTCAGACCACGCTCGACACGATCACGATCGACAAGCTGGTCGGCGCGGTGGCCGAGCGCGTGAACCCGGGCGGCGTGCGCGAAGTCACCGTGCGCCCGTATGGCGTGGGTCAGATCGAGATCATCATTCCCGAGCCTCGCGACGGCGAAGGCGCCGGGCAATCGTCGGAAGAGCTCGAGCGCATCGAGCGGATCATCAGCCAGACCGGCGCGCTGGAGTTCCGCATCGTCGCCGATCGCCGCAGCCCGAACGACGCGGCAATCATTAATCGCGCCACCGGCTCGGCCGCCAACCCGAACGAGAAAGAGGTAACGGACACCGACGCCGACGGCAATCCGCGCGTCGTGGCCCGCTGGGTGCCGCTCGACAAGACCGAGAGCGCCGCTTCGTATGTGAACAATCCGAACTACGCCACCCGCACCGGTCCGAACGACCAGGTGCAGGTGCTGTTGATGGTCGATCCGTACAACGTGACGGGCGAGTATCTGCGCAGCGCCAGCGCCGGGTTCGACCAGGCCGGCAAGCCGAGCATTCACTTCTCGTTCGATTCGCGCGGGGCGAACCTGTTTGGCCAGTTGACCAGCAGCAACCTGCCGCAGGGCGATTTCTTCAGGCTGCTGGCGATCGTGCTCGACGGGCGGGTCAAATCGGCCCCGCGCATCAACAGCGCCATCTACGATCGCGGCGAGATTACGGGCAACTTCACCCGCCAAGAGACCGAAGACTACGCGAAGATTCTGACCGCCGGCCAACTGCCGGCCGCCTTGCGCCACGAGCCCACCAGCAGCATGGTCATCGGCCCCACGCTGGGCGCCGACACCATTCGCAAGGGCGTGAATGCCATGCTGGTGGCCACCGGCGTGGTCGTGGTGTTCATGCTGATCTACTACCGCTTTGCGGGCATCGTGGCGAACGTGGCGGTGATTCTGAACGTGCTGCTGACCGTGGCCTTCATGGTGCTGGTCAAGGCGGCGTTTACCTTGTCGGGGCTCGCCGGCCTGGCGCTGACCGTGGGCATGGCGGTCGATGCCAACGTGCTGATCTACGAGCGCATGCGTGAAGAACTGGCCCGCGGCGCCACGCTGCGGATGGCCATCCGCAACGGCTTCGAACGCGCCACCACGACGATCATCGACTCGAACGTGACCACGCTGATCGCGGCGGTCGTGTTGTACGTGATCGGCACCGACCAGGTGAAGGGTTTTGCCGTCACGCTGTTCTTGGGCATCATGATGAACCTGTTCACGGCCATCACCGTGTCGCGCGCGATGTTCGACATTGCCGAGAAGAAGCGCTGGGTGACGAACCTGAAGTTCATGCAGATCATGACCGGCGCGAATTACGACTTCATCGGCAAGCGTCGTGTTGCGATCGCCTTGAGCCTGATCGTAATCGGCATCGGCATGGCCGGTGTCGCGGCCCGCGGCAAGGGGCTGTTGGATATCGACTTTACCGGCGGTGTGAGTGTCGAAACGTTGTTCGATCCGCAGCATCCGCAGCAGGTGGCGGTCGTGCGCTCGAAGCTCGAATCGCTGGGCGAGAAACTGCCCGACCTGACCGTGCAAGACGTGAAGATCGGCGGCGAGGAGCCGGGGCTGCGATTCTTGGTCATCACCTCGGAACCGGACGAGGCGAAAGTCGAGCGCGAAATTCAGGAGGTGTTCCGTGGCGAGCTGGCCTACAACCACGTAAAGCTCACGGGCAGCGACCCGATCGCGGCCGCCGCGGCCGAGCCGAAGGCGTCGAATCCCGCGGACACGGTCAAGCCCAGCGAAGACCCCGCGGCCAACGAAGGCGACGACGATCCGACGGAGACCAAGCCCGCCGACGACCAGCCGCAAGACAAGAAAGACGAGCAGCCGAAGGCCGACAAGCCGGTCGACAAACCATCGGGCGACGACAAATCGAGCGACGAGAAATCGAGCGACGACCAGAAGTCGTCCGACGCGAAGAAGGCTGCCGACGAGAAAAAGGCGGCCGAGAAGAAAGCCGCGGACAAGAAGAAGGCTGCCGACGACAAAAAGGCTGCCGACGAAAAGAAAGCTGCCGACGAAAAGAAAGCCGCCGACGAAAAGAAAGCCGCCGACGACAAGTCGCCGGCAACTCCCGCCAACGATGCCGACAAGCCCAGCGATGGCAACGACACTGGCGCCGCGCCGCGCAATCCGTTCGCCGGCGGCGTGACCGCGCACCTGCAATTCAACCAGCCGATCACGCACGACACGCTCGAAGGCCTGCTGCGCAAAGCGCTCGATGCCGACGCCGCCACCAAGGATGCGGCGGTGCTGCTGACCAGCACCAACTACGAGCCGGGCAGCGAGCGGGCGCTGGCCACCTGGGACGCCAGGCTCGCGGTGCCCCAGGCGCAAGTCGACCCGGTGTTGAAGCGCGTCGAAGATCAACTGTCCGACGAGCCGTTCTTCCCGTCGTCGAACAAGATCGGCGCGGCGGTCGCCACCAACACGCAGCAGCAAGCCATCGTGGCGCTGGTGGCCAGCACGTTTCTGATCACGCTGTACGTCTGGTTCCGTTTCTCGCAGGTGATGTTCGGCCTGAGCGTGATCGTGGCCCTGATGCACGACGTGCTCGTGACGCTCGGCGCGTTGGCGCTCAGCTATTGGATCGCCCCGTACCTGGGCTTTGCCGGGGTCGAGCCGTTCAAGATCAACCTGCCGATCATCGCTGCGTTCCTCACGATCATTGGTTATTCGCTGAACGATACGATCGTTATCTTCGACCGGATCCGCGAGATCCGCGGCAAGAGCCCCGACCTTTCGGTCGAGCTGGTCAATACGAGCATCAACCAAACGCTGAGCCGCACCTTGCTCACGTCGTTGACCGTGTTCCTGGTCGTGTTGATCTTGTACGCCGTGGGCGGACAGGGGATTCATGGCTTCGCGTTCGCGCTGGTCGTGGGCACGATTTCCGGCACCTACAGCACGATTTACATCGCCACGCCGGTGTTGATCTGGCTGAACAACGTCAGCCGCCGCTCGCAGCAACGCGCCCAGGTGACGAAGCGCAGCGTGCAGACCGCCGGGCGCTAGCCGCCGCGCGCACGCGCCGATCGCTGGACTTTGCGCACCCGCTACCTGCGGTGCATTCGCGCTGGGCGCAATCTTTACGGCCGCGCTCGGCCTGCCGCAGCGCGCGCGTCGATCGATAGATGATGGTGCATTCTGGCACCGCGGCATCATCTGGCCCCGCGGCTGAGGTTGTTCGTGGCACGCGTGACGCTTCAAGGCAACGGCGAATCGTCGGCCAATGCCCGGCTGCGCGCAGCGGTCGCGTTGGTGATGCTCGTCGGCGGCTTGGGCGCTGCCATGTGGTGGCGGAAGCCCGATGCCCAAACGCCCTCGTCCAGCCATTTGGCCGACCCCGACTGGACGCCAAAAGCGCCCGCCCTCGGCAGTCAACCCGCGGCGCCCATTGCCGGTGCGCAGCCTTGGGGGCCGTTGCCGGCCGACGTGCCTCCGCAACCCACGATGCTGTTCGAGGCGCCGCCACCGGCCATGCCAGGCCTTGCCGGGCCGATTGCCCCCGCGCCCGCGGCGTATCCTAAAGTGTCGCTCGAATGGTCGCCCGAGCCCGAAGCCGAAGCGGCGCCGCAGCCGGTGATGAAGCACCGCGTGCGCGAAGGCGAAACGCTGTCGAGCATCGCGCAGCGGTACCTGGGATCGCGCGATCGGTATCGCGAAATCTACCAAGCCAATCGCGATCGCCTGGCGAGTCCCGACCGGCTGATTGTGGGCATGGAGCTGGTGATCCCGATGTCGATCGCCGACAACGCGCTGCCGCTGCCCGAACCCACCGCGTCGCGCACGCAGCCGAACGCGCGACAGGTTTCGAACGCCCAGCGGCCGACCGGCACACCGACCGTGTCGAGCACCGCCGGAGCCGC
>DASZPI010000914.1:0-6379 GCA_035550355.1 Pirellulales bacterium | reverse complement strand
GACAACGTCGCGCAGTGGATTCTCGAGCTCGACCGCGGCCGCGGCATTCCGTGGGAAGGAAACTATTCGTCGTGGTTGGACCAAAAGCAGAAGCGGCTCAAGCTGGAAGAGAAGCAAGCCTCGGCCCGGCAGAAAACGCTCGAAAAAGAGCTCGAGTGGATTCGCATGGCGCCCAAGGCGCGCCAGGCCAAGAACAAGGCCCGCATCACCGCATTCGAGAAGCTCGAGGCCGAAGCGGCGCTCGACCACGAGGAAGAGATTGAAATCCAGATTCCGCCCGGCAAGCACTTGGGCGAGCTGGTGATCGAATGCAAGAACGTCACCAAGAGCTACGGCGACCGCGTGCTGATCGAGAACCTCAGCTTCCGCCTGCCGCCCGGCGGCATCGTGGGGGTGATCGGCCCGAACGGCGTGGGCAAGACCACCTTGTTCCGCATGCTCGTGGGCCAGGAGCAGCCCGACAGCGGCGAGGTGCGCATCGGCTCGACCGTCGAGCTGGGGTACGTCGACCAGAATCGCGACGCGCTCGATCCGCAGAAGACCGTGTATGAAGACATCTCGGGCGGGCACGACACGATCGACCTGGTGGGCAGGAAGATGAACTCGCGCTCGTACGTGGCGCGGTTCAACTTCATGGGCACCGATCAGCAAAAGCTCGTCGGCAACCTGTCGGGCGGCGAACGCAATCGCGTGCACCTGGCCAAGCTGCTGCGGCAAGGTTCGAACGTGCTCCTGCTCGACGAACCGACGAACGACCTGGATGTCGACACCTTGCGAGCGCTCGAAGAAGCAATCACCAACTACGCCGGCTGCGTGGTGGTGATCAGCCACGACCGCTGGTTCCTCGACCGCCTGGCGACGCACATCCTGGCGTTCGAAGACGAGGCGTACGTCCACTGGTGCGAAGGCAACTTCCAAACCTACCACGAGCAGCGCAAGCAGCGCTTGGGGATCGAGGCCGACCAGCCGCACCGCTTCAAGTACAAGAAGCTGGTGCACTAGCGCGCGTCTCGGCATTGTGTGGCGGTGACGATGATTCCGCCGCCACGCGCGCTCGTGATGTAGGGCACGTGCAACGTGCCGCGGCGCTAGCGCGACCGGTACGTTGCACGTACCCTACTCGAGTGTCGTCGAATGCGGCGCCTGTTCGAGCAGTGCCCGCATCTCGGCCTTGACCGACGCGTACTCGCTGCCGCCGGCCAGGTTGTGGTACTCGTGCGGGTCGGCGGCGTAGTCGTAGAGCTGCTCGCTGCCATCGGGCCACGCGATGTAGGTCCAGCGCTCGGAGTACACGCCGCGCCCGAGGATTGCCTTGCGCTTTCCGCCGGCAGGCCGCGTGACGACCGAGTACACGGCCGGCGACCACGAATGCTGCGGATCAGCGACCAGCGGCAGAATGCTGTTGCCTTCGAGCCCCGGTTGCGGCGGCAGGCCGCAGAACTCGGCCAGCGTTGGAAACAGATCGATGTATTCGACGACCCGAGCACACGCGGCGCCGCGCGCCTTGCCCGGCGCGACGACGATCAACGGCGAGCGGGCCGATTCTTTCATCAGGCTTTGCTTGGCCCAGAACCCACCGTGCTCGCCCAAGTGCCAGCCGTGATCGCCGATGAACACGACGATCGTGTTGTCCCACAGCTTTAGGCGGTCGAGCGCCTCGAGCAGCACGCCCACCTGCGCGTCCATGAACGTTGAGGCGGCGTAGTAGTGCGCGATGATGTGCCGCCGCTGCTCGTCGGTCAGCTCGGGGTAGTACTTCGGCGGCGTGGCGATCGCGGGGATCTGCTTCTCGTGCCCGGCCGGCGCGGCGGGCAGCGGCATGCGGTCGGGCGGGTACATGGCGAAGTACTTCTTCGGCGCCGTGTGCGAGAGATGCGGCTTGTGGAACCCCGCGGCGACGAAGAACGGACCGTCGCGGTGCTCTTCCAGCAGCTGCGCAACCTTGCGAGCCGTGATGCCGTCGGGTTCTTCCGAGTCGTCGTAATCGGTGGCGTGCCACTCGAACGGCACCGGCACGGTCTGATCGACGGGGCCGTTCTTGTTTTGCCGCTTGCGCTCCTTCTTGGCGAGCTTGACGATTTCTTCCTGCCGATCGACTTGAGGATCGCTTTGCACGTCCCAGACGATCTGGTCGGCAAATGCCGGGTGCGAGATCTTGCCGATGCCGGCGGTGAAGTAGCCGTGGGACTTGAAATACTCGGGCAGGAATTGGAACTCGTCGCCGAGCTTGGTTCGCGGATTGGTGGCGTTGCCGAACACGCCGGTGGTATCGGGCCGGCGACCGCTGAGGAACGAGGCCCGCGAGGCGTTGCAGACCGGGTAGTTGCAGTAGGCGCGGTCGAAGCGCACGCCCAGCGAAGCCAGCCGATCGAGGTTGGGCGTTTTGATCGTTGAGTTGCCGTAGCAGCCGAGAGCGCAATTCTGGTCGTCGGCGACGATGAACAGCACGTTCGGCCGCTCGGCGGCCGCAAGCTGCGCGACGACCGCCAGCGAGAGCAACACCAGCGAAGCGAGCCGCGGTGACCGCATCGGTTTCTCCTGCCTCGGTCAACGAACTGGGGACATTACGGATACGATGCGCACGGGGGGCAAAAAATCGGCCGAATCGCGTCGGTAATTTGACACTTGCCGAGCCATGGAGCTACATTCGGCTTAAGGGTTTCGGGCGATTAGCTCAGTTGGTTAGAGCGTCACGTTTACACCGTGAATGTCGGGGGTTCGAGTCCCTCATCGCCCATTACGGCCGGTAGCCTGCCGTCGCAACAGGCAGCAAGCCCCGACGCTCCGTGCCCAGAGCCGCCGACGCAACCGCGGACCGACGTCGGGACGGTCGAGCGCAACCATCCGCGCGGCTCGTTCTCTGCGTCGGCCACGGGCCCGTAATGCCGACTTGCCCCGTCAGCCTTGGCCGCTGATTAGGGCTCGAACGAATTCGATCCGATTTTTTTTGGCAACACTTGCCGCCCTCGAGACGAGAATTGTCTCCATGCTGCGCTGACGCTGCTGCCGGATCTCAGCAAACCGCGAGGAGAACATGGGTTTGTACAACCGTGCCGACGCCGTTCGATACGCAATGCGCTGGGCGCTTGCGCGCAATCCCAGCTTCCCCAACTACAGCAGCAACCATGGCGGAGGAGGGGACTGCAGCAATTTTGTCTCGCAATGCCTGCTGGCCGGCGGTTGGGCGATGCTCGAAGGCACGCGGGAAAACAGCACCGCATGGTTCGCCGAGGAAACGTACACCAGCAGGACTTGGAGTTCGGCGCAGTGGTTCTACGAATTTCTCAATGCCAGCCCGCGCACGTCGCGATGCGATGAAGATGAACTCGCGCTCGGCGATGTCATGATGCTGCAACCGCCCGATGCCCCCCATCCGGACCACGCGATGCTGGTAACGCACATCACCGGGCTGAGCACGTTCGACGGCGAGGAGCGACAGATCAGCTTGTCGTATCACTCGACCGACAAGCTCAACAACCCGCTGCGCGAGATCAAATCGCGGCAGTCGAGTAAGACGAAGTACTTTTGCTTCAAGATCAACGACACATTCAGCGATTACAGCAAGCAGACGCCAGACGTCATGCTTTTCTGATCGATCGCTGAGCCCGATCGCGGTGCGACACTCCGTCGCAGTTCAACCACTTGCGAGGTACGCGCGACATCCGCTTCTCGCGCGAATCGAACACGATTCGCATCCGCGGACAACGGTCCACTAGCACGCCTCGGCTAAGGTAGGCCCATCGTCGGGGGCACTACCGCGAACGAGGTCCGATTGCATGTGGCGCCTTGCCTGTTACGACTCATCCGAGGTGAGAACCGTCGCCCGACCCATGTCAGCGGGCGGCCGCGGCGGCTTCGCGAAACTTGCTTCGTTGGCGAGCACCTACGCGACGGTTGCCGCAATGTTGCTGTGCTGCGGGCAATTCGCCGCAGCCCAAACGTCGACGACGTCGAACACGTTCACCGGCGGGGCGGGGACATGGACCTGGAACGATACGACGGGAACTTCGGGATGGCTGGGCGATAACTACGTCACCGGAACAGGCTCGACGGCGACCTTCAGCAGCTTTACCGGCACGACGAGCACGCGCACGCTCACGTTCTCAGCGCCGGTCACCTTGGGCTCGCTGTACATCGGCGCCAGCAGCGCGGCGACCGTGATCACCAGCGCCGGCTCGCTGACGCTGAGCAACGGCGCCAGCCCGGCGACGATCAATGTGCAAGGAGGTGCAACCGCCGCTGGCGTGCAGTTCGGCGGGACCGTCACCTACGCGTCGAACCTGGCGATCAATAACGACGCGACCGTCCTGTTTTCCGCATCGTCCTTGACCAATTCGGGGGCGTTGACCCTGACGAAGAACGGCTACGGGCTGCTGCAATTCGGCAGTTCGGGCACTTCGGGGGGCAACTTCATTATCAATACCGGCTCGCTGATGGAAACCAGCGACCGGCTGAACGGCGTCACCGGCCTGACCATCAACAGCGGTGGGCAGTTTCGCATCGACGACAACACCACGAACGCGAACTTCCATCTCGGTTCGTCGGCGGTGATTACGCTCAGCGGCAACGGCAGCGTCGTCGGCGCGTTTGGCGCCGGCGCATTGCGCTACGACGACAATGGCAGCACGCCGCGCAATACTTATTCCGCCATTATCACCAACAGTGTGTATCTCGCATCAACCTCGTCGATTTTCGTCGACGGACAAGTCGGCAACGCCAATCAGATGACCCTCAGTGTCATGTCGGTCGTTTCCGGACCCGGCGGATTAACGAAGATCGGAAATGGCAACTTGTTCCTAACGGGCGTCGACACCTACACCGGGTCGACCAGCATTCTGGCCGGCACGCTGATGCTCACCAATGCGCTCAGTGCCGATGGAACCACGGTCACGTCCAGCGGTTCGATCGCAAAAACCGGCGGAATTACGATCGGCAACGGCGGCCTGCTGTATCTCGACAATCAAAACGCCACCGTCTCGAGCAACGCCAATACCAATAACAACGGACGCATCGGCGGCGTGAATGTGACCATGGCCGGCGGCGAGTTGTACCTGAAAGGCAACGGCAACAGTGCCGGAACCGCCGAGACCATGGGTTCGCTCATCCTGTCGAGCAACGGCGGCGGCACGATCACGATCAACTCGGCCAGCAATGGCGGCGCGACACTCACCGGCTCGAGCCTGGTGGTAGCGCCAGACACAACGGCATTGTTCCGCGGCAACGGCCTCGGTTCTGCTCCGGGGGCAAATGTCGCGGATATCGGCTTCACGGCATCGCCTACGCTGGTCGGCAGCGGGTCCGCCGGTAGTCCAACGGTCGGCATCATGCCGTACGCGCTGGCCGACACCAGCAATTCTGGCAACGGCCTGACGTTTGCCACCTATGGCACCAACGGCGTGCGGGTGCTCAACAGCGCGACCGAGCAGGTAGCCAATTTCGGCACCTCGAATGCCAATGTCTCGCTCAGCAGCGGCTCGACGGTTCTCAACACCAGTGTCACGATCAACTCGCTGCAACTCAGCGGTGGATCAACGCTCAGCGGCTCCGGCAGTCCGACGCTCACCATTTCCAGTGGCGGCCTGGCCAGCACCGGCGGCACGGCCAACTCCATCTCCAGTCTGGCAGGCAGCCTGGTGTTCGGTAGCGCGTCGAACACCGTGACCAGCTACGAGGCTCTGATCCTCGCGGCAACGAACCTGACCATTGCTGCCAGCATCACCAACAACGGCGGCAATGCCGTGAGCCTGGTGAAAGGCGAAGCCGGAGTCCTGACGCTCAGCGGCAACAACAGCTACACGGGCGGCAGCTTTATTAACGCGGGAACCGTCGTTCTTTCAGGCAGCGGCGTCTCCAGCGCTGCCGCAACCGGTGCCTGGACCGTGAACGGCGGCACGCTGAATTTGCTCAGCAACAATCTATCGATCGCGAGCCTCAACGGTTTCAACGGCACCGTATTGGCCACCTCGGGACTGTCGATCAACGCATCTTCACCCAGCAGCTTTGGCGGCACCATTTCGCTCGGCTCTGCGGGCAATTTCACCTCGGCGGGCAGCAACTCGGTGACGGTCGGCACCCTGACGAGCTCGGGCAACACGATTGTCACCGCCGGCGCCGCGGGGCTCACCGTGGGCTCGATCTACGACACCAGCACGACCGGCACGGTGACCTTGACCGGCGCCGGCAACGGCACGGTCAACGGGGCCATCGGCGGCATCAATGGCGCCCAGGTGTCCTTTGGGTTGGTGAAAGACGGTGCCGGCGCCTGGACGCTGAATTACGGCAACGATTACACCGGCGCGACCACGGTGGCCAACGGTACGCTCAATGTCGCGATTACGCCCGGCATCGAGTTCACCTCCGGAGTCGCCGTCGGCAGCGC
>DASZPI010000913.1:0-6955 GCA_035550355.1 Pirellulales bacterium | reverse complement strand
CTGGATGATGTCGAGGCGGGACGGCCACTAGCGTAATCGGCCGCAGCGCGCGATTCCAGAGCGCGCGTTATTGCGCGGCATCGTCGGGCTCGGGCGAGAATTCGACGCGCTCGTAGACTTCCGCCAGCGGCAGCTCCGCTTCGATTTCCTTCAGCGGCACGACGGCGCCGGCCCCGGCATAGACCTCGCGGACGAAACCTTGCTCCGTGCGACGCAGCGCGACAATCGCGGGCGTCTCCTGTTCGACAAGCAGATACACAGCCAGCGAGGGAATCATCAAATACGCGTCTTTCTTCTCGCCCTCGTCGATCCGCCGCGTGCTGCGCGACAAGACTTCGACAATCACGCGAGGTTCATCCTGGAACGTTTCGTGCGGGGCATTCGAGCGGCAGACGACTTGCGCGTCGGGATAGTAAAAGCGCACGCCGCCGGGAAGCACGATGTGCACTTTCATGTCGGAATGGAACACCTGGCACGGCTTGCCACGCAAGCGAGCGTGCAATGATGCAAACAGGTTTCCCGCGATCACGTTATGCAGAATCCGCGCACCGGACATCATATAGACTGCCCCTTCGACGTACTCGTGCTTGCGCTGGCCGTCGAGCTCGGCGGCGAGATACTCAACCACCGATACGCGCGTCGGTGGCGCTGCGGAGTATGGCGCGGCGGATGGCAGTTGCAGTTCGGTCGGAACGGGTGATCGCTCGAGCGTGCTCATGCCGCAATTCTATCGCGCGTCTTCCAGGTACGTGTAGCCTTGCAGGCCATCTTCATAAAACCGCAGCATGCGACCGGCTTCCTGGAAATCGACGCGCCCTTCGCGCACCGCCAACTCCACATCCGTCCGCAACTGCCGGATGAGCGCGTTGACGTCGAACTCGACGTACTCCAGCGCCTCGCGCACGGTGTCGCCCTTGATCACCGTTTCGAGAATCACGCCGCCGCGCTCGTCGAGGCTGACGTGCACGGCGTTCGTGTCGCCGAATAAATTGTGCATGTCGCCGAGAATCTCTTGATACGCTCCCAGCAGAAACGCGCCGAGGTAGTACGGCTCGCCATTGAACGCGTGTAGTGGCAGCGTGCGCTTCACGTCGCGGCGGTCGATGAACTGATCGATCTTGCCGTCGCTGTCGCAGGTGATGTCGCCGAGCACGGCATTGTGGGTCGGCTGCTGCGTGAGCCGGTGCAGCGGCATGACGGGAAACAACTGCTTGATCGCCCAACTGTCGGGCATCGACTGGAACAACGAGAAGTTGCAGAAGTAGGTGTCGCTGAGCAGCGCGTCGAGCGTTTGCAAATCTTCAGGGACAAACTCCAGCTGCCGCACCATCCGTTGAATTTTGCGGCAGATCGACCAGAACAGGTTTTCGCACATGCTGCGCTGATCGAGCGGCAGGTAGCCGCCGTTGAACAGCCCCATGGCCATTTCGAGCGCCTGCTGCGCGTCGTGGTAGCCCTCCAACAAGTTGCGCGTGGTCAGGTTGTTGTAGACATCGTACAGATCGAGGATCGGCTGCTCGACATCCTTGGGGGCCTCGGTCGGCACATCGGAATCGCCCAGTCCCGACACGCCGAGCACGTTAAACACGAGCGCGCTGTGGTACGCGACCACCGCCCGGCCGCTTTCGCTGACGATCGTCGGATGCTTGACTCCCGCATCGTCGCAGACGCTTTGGATGTGGTACACCACGTCGTTGGCGTACTCTTGCAGCGTGTAATTGGCGCTCGATTCGAAGTTGGTTTGCGAGCCGTCGTAGTCGACCGCCAATCCGCCGCCGACGTCGAGGTATTCCAAGCCCGCGCCGCGATTGACCAGCTCGACATACACGCGCGAGGCTTCGTTCAATGCCGCCTTGATGTGGCGGATGTTCGGCATCTGGCTGCCGAGATGGAAATGCAGCAGCTTGAAGCAGTCGGCCATGCCGCGCGCTTTCAGCTCCTCGAGCGCTCGCAGAATCTCGGTCACGGTGAGACCGAACTTCGAGCGGAACCCGCCCGAGCCTTGCCAGCGCCCGGTGCTTTTGGCGGCCAGCTTCACGCGCATGCCAATGTTCGGCCGCACGCCAATGCGCTTGGCGTAATCGAGGATCAGCTCCAACTCGGTGTATTTCTCGACCACCGGGATGATGTGCCGGCCGATTTTCTGCGCCAGCATCGCCGCTTCGATGAACTCCGAATCTTTAAATCCGTTGCAGATGATCGGCGTATCGTTCGACGCCATAGCCATCACGGCCAGTAGTTCGGGTTTGCTGCCTGCCTCGAGACCGAAGCTGAACGGCCGGCCAAAGCCCAGCACTTCTTCGACCACCTGCCGCTGCTGGTTCACCTTGATTGGATAGACACAGAAGTAGTTGCCTTTGAACTGGTGCTCGCGCATGGCGTTCTGAAATGCCGCGTGAATCTCGCCGAGACGGTGCTTCAGAATTTCGGCGAAGCGAATCAGGATCGGCAGATCAATACCGCGGGCTTGCAGGTCATCGACCAGTTGCTTCAGGTCGATCGAGCGCGCGGGGTCTTTCGTCGGATGCACGCGCAAGTGGCCGGCCTTGTCGATCGAGAAATAGCCGGCGCCCCAGCGCCCCACGTCGTACAGCTCTGCGGCATCGGCGACGGTCCACGGCTTGACCTGCTGATCGAGCATCAAAACACGCTCCCACGATATACGAAGCAACGAAGTTGAATTGGCGGCGACCAAGAATACTGTATCGTAGACAATCGAAATGCAATCCGTCGATATGCGTTCGAGGTGATTGTTCCGATCGTGTTGGGAGCCGAGCATGGATCTGCGCTGGATCGCGAGCCGCTCGGCAAGTTGCCATCACGCGCTGGAAATGTTGGCCGCCGATCGTGCCGCACCCGACAGCGACTTGGCCGGCGCCTTGCGGTCGATTGCCGAGCAGGTCGACCGGCAATGCCACAAATTTGCCATTCCTGCCGAGCGGCTGTATCAGCATCTCGTGCCGTTGTCGGCTGGTATTGAGTCGCGCGTCGAGCTGGCGACGATCGTGCTGCGCAAAGTTGTCGATCCTGCAGCCGTCGCCGGCTGGGCCGGGCAGTTCGCCACGCTGCTCACCGAGGCCAAAGCGGCCTATACCGCGCTGCGCCCCAAGCTGCTCGACGAGCTGCAAATGCGTGCCGGACCGCTGCGCGAGCAGTGGGAAGCCCGCGGCCCCGGCCTGCTGCGCGGCATCGCTCGTCGCACCTCCGACGAGCTGATCGTCGAACGGGCCGACGTGTTGCTGGTCGAGCCGGTGGCCGGCGGCGCCGGGGCCGCGCATCTGCTGTACAACGCGGTTCGCATCGAGGCGGTGTTGGTCAACCCGCATGCCAGCCTGCCCGAGGTGGTGCGGCTGGCCTGGATGCTGGGTCAACTCAACTGCGATCTGCCCGCGTTCAGCGAATCGTTCCCCCCGGGCAAGGCGCGTCGGCTCGCCGGCTTGGCGATGTTGCCGCCGACGCTGGCCGCCGCTGCCGATGTCGAACTCGTCGGCAACGATTCACCCGAGTTGCTTGCCGCGGCGATCGAGCATTGGCGGCTGGGCGACGCTACACTGGCCGAGCCCCTGGCAAGCTGGTGGACAACGTATACCGCCAGCCGACCGGCGTGGCACGTGGCACTGGCGGCACTCGATCAGATGGTACCGGAGCCTGAATGAAAATCGCGTTGATGGCAACTTGCCTCGGCGATGTGTTTCGCCCCGACGCCGCCAAAGCGACCGTACGACTGTTGCGTCGCTTGGGACACGAGGTGGCCTTTCCCGAAGCGCAGACCTGTTGCGGGCAGCCGTTCTATAACAGTGGCTTCCGCGACCTGGCCGCCAACCAGGCGCGACACACGATCCAAGTGTTCGAAGCGGCGGAAACCGTTGTCGTTCCCTCGGGTTCGTGCGCCGCGATGGTGAAGGTCGAGTACCCGCACCTGTTGGCCGACGATCCGACGTGGCACGAGCGTGCTGTGACGCTTGCCGAGCGGACGTACGAGCTTAGCGATCTGCTGGTGAACCGGCTGAAGATTGTCGACGTGGGAGCCCGGTTCGACGGTCGAGTGACCTACCACTACGCCTGTCACCTGCGGGGGCTCAAGCTGCAGAACGAGGCCATTGAACTGATCCGTCACGTGGGCGGGGCAACCTACGTGCCCCTGCGGCATCAAGACCAATGCTGCGGCTTCGGCGGCAGCTTCGCGGTACGCTACGCCGACATTTCGACCGCGATGGTCGACGACAAAATGCGGTGCATCGAAGCCGCCGAGGCCGACCTGGTGGTCTCGACCGATGCCGGCTGCCTGATGAATATCGGCGGCCGGCTACACCGCCAGGGCAACCCTATCGCGGTGCGGCATTTGGCAGAGCTGCTGGCCGGCGAGTGTTCCAAGTAGGCTTCGGCTTGGGCGTGGTCGCAGCCACTTCGAGGCTCGTCAAATGCCGCTGCTCCTGCCGCTGTTGGTCGGCCGCCAACTGTTGCAAGAAGTTGGGCGAGGCGCGGTCGAGCACGACGATTTCGCTCTTGGCCTGCGGATTGCTTAACGATCGCACGATGCAAATCACTTCGGCCCCCTCGGCTCGCTGGGCAATCGCGTCGAGTGCGGTCTGCTCGGCGGCGCTGAGCTGACTGGCTGCCACTGGCATTCGTCCGGGCATGGCCGGCGGTGGCTCGTCGCTGCGAGCAAGCATCTCGGTCAGGCCGACTTTGTTCAGCAGTTCGTAAATCGTCGGCACTGCGGCGAAAAGCCCTTCGTTGTCGGTCGGGTCGGCCGCATTGCAAACGCCCATCACGCGACCCTCGGCGGTGAACAATCCGCCGCCGCTGCGCCCTTCGACCGGTTGTCCTTCGACCTGCACGTTCGCCGGCCCCAAGTATTTGTCGAGCGAAGTGACGCGCGTGCGGATCACGGTCGGGTCGGCGCCGTGATTGCAACCCACGCTGATCACCGGGTCGTTGGGGGTGGGCCGGTAGTCGGCGTCGGCCAGCGGCGCTGCCGTGACCGGCACACCGGGGCGAATGCTGATCAGCCCCACATCGCGATCGAGGTCGTAGCTGACCATCTGCCCGGGAATACCGCTCTTCGGCTGGTCGCCGAACAAGTCGACCAGGATCGCGCCTTTGCCTTTCGACGAGCGAAACACATGGCCGCAGGTCAGAACCAACGCCTCGCCCGATCGGGTGTCGATGATCGTGCCGGTGCCCAGCGATCGTCCCTGGCCGTCGTTGATTCGCAGGCGCACGGTAGCGGCGAGCAGCTTGCGATCGATTTCGCTGCGCGTCTTCGAGCCGATTTTTACCAACGGAGCGGCGCCGGGTTTGACGACCGGCGTCAGCGGGCGTGACGCTGGCTGGGCCGTCGATGCCGCCAAGGTGGTAGGCGCCTGCGGAGCGGGATTCCGCGCCGCGGCGAGCATTTGCAGCAGCCGCGGTTGCGTAGTCGCTCCGACGACGCGATCCACCTCGCGGCCGTCGACAAGCATGACAAAGCAGGGTACGCCGGTGACGTTGTACTTGGCTGCCAAGGCCGCTTCGTGGTCGATATCGACTTTGCGCACCGGATGACCGGCGGCCGAGAGCTGATCGACCACCGGCTGCATCTGTCGGCATGGTCCGCACCAGCTCGCGCTGAAATCGAGCAGCACGGTCTCGCCGCCGGCAGTCGAGGCTGGAGACGCACCGGCGACCAACAGCGCGCACGCCAACGCTTGCAACGCGACCATGCATTCCCTCCCTGGAATTGCGGGTGCGAGGTACGAACCTTCCCCTGCCGCCAGCGCATCCTGCACTCCGGCATGGGTGCGGGATCATTGCGAACTTGCGTAATTCTTACAATGCCAAAACCCCGAAAATCACTCCCGGAGCTCGCCACGTTCGGCTAAATTGTTGCCTCTATGTCGCGTCGCATCCTGGTCACCAGCGCTCTGCCCTATGCCAATGGGCACATCCATCTTGGCCATCTGGTCGAGTACATCCAGACCGACATCTGGGTGCGCTTCCAACGGCTCGTCGGCAACCAGTGCATCTACCTGTGTGCCGACGACACGCATGGCACGGCGATCATGCTGCGCGCCCGGCACGAACAACGCGGCGAAGAAGCAGTCATTGCCGATATGCAGGCCGCCCACGAACGCGATTTCGCCGGCTTCTCGGTGGCGTTCGACAACTACGGCAGCACCAACAGTCCCAGCAACCGCGCGCTGTGCGCCGAGTTTTGGGCGGCGCTGCGCCAGGCCGGGCTAATCGACGAGCGCGAGGTCTCGCAGCTTTATGACCCGGTCGAGAAAACCTTCCTGGCCGACCGCTTCGTCAAAGGCAAGTGCCCGAACTGCAAAAGTCCCGATCAGTACGGCGACAACTGCGAAAAGTGCGGCCACACGTACAACGCCACCGACCTGATCGAACCGTACAGCGTGTTCAGCGGCGCCACGCCCGAGCTGCGACCCGCCATGCACTGGTTCATCCGCACCGAAGATTCGCACGCCTTTCTCGACGAGTGGACGCAAAGCGGCAAGCACCTGCAGCCCGACGTGGCCCACTGGCTGGCGTCGGCGTTTCTCTCGGGTCCGCTGCACGATTGGGACGTCTCGCGGCCTGCCAAGTATTTTGGCTTCGAAATTCCCGACGCGCCCGGCAACTATTGGTACGTCTGGTTCGACGCGCCGATCGGCTACATCGCCAGCACCAAAGACTGGTGCGATCGACACGGACAGCGGCTCGACGACTGGTGGAAGAACCCCGAGGTCGAGGTGCACCACTTTATCGGCAAGGACATTACGCGGTTCCACACGCTGTTCTGGCCCGTGATGCTCAAGGCCGCCGGATACTCGCTGCCGAAGTTCGTGCATATTCACGGCTTTTTGACGGTCAACGGCGAGAAGATGTCGAAAAGCAAAGGCACCTTCATCCGCGCATCGACCTACCTCGAGCATCTCGATCCGCAATGGCTGCGGTACTTCTACGCCTCGAAGCT